>JAAFHH010000126.1 GCA_013297545.1 Alphaproteobacteria bacterium | reverse complement strand
GCGCTTCCGTCCAGCGATGGATTTCGCTAGGGCACCCGGGTGCCGATTGGCCGGTGCCAATTGGTGCTGGCCAGGTGCGGCTTGGTCAAAAGCTCACACACCCTTCCCGCACCCATCCGGGAGCACAGCCAGCACCTGGGGACCACTGGCAGGACTATGGAGCACTGGCGAGGACTGTCACGCGACGGGCAATCCATTGTTTTATCTTACTTTTCTGGCTATCGTGTGCATTATACTGTGCATCTCATACATATGTATTGACGCTTTTCCAGTTTTTGGATATCCCTAATTCTCAGGAGATGTCAACTAAAGCCGATTAAGTTGGCATCTAAATCATTGATTCTGAATGGTTTTCTGAGAAGATGTCGGTCACACGCTCTCAGAGCAGCTACAGAAAGGGATCTAACCTATGGCGACCTCACGTGCAGCGACTGCGATTGCCGTTCGGCAAATGGAGCTTCGAGACTCGCTCTGGCCAAACGCAGAAGAGTTGATATGGAATCGACGAACTAAACAAGGATTTACCACTATTCCAAAAACAATGCCGCTGATACTGAAGATAATGGATGAAATGAGCAAAGGAAAACCATTGTCAGCAACCTATCTAAGTATTTGGTGTTCCACTTGGGACAATTCGTTTTTGACTGGTATTCGCCCAAAAGAACTGGCATTGGCTGCTGGTTTCTCTGGGCAGCGAGCCGAATATACATGGGCCACTCGAGTGAAAATCTTGGCCGATCTTTGCTTTATTGACATAAAGCCAGGAAAATCCGGGCCGCTCTCAAATATTCTTGTATTCAACCCGCATTCTGTTATTCGCCGTCACTATGAGATGAAATCACCCGGATTAGTTGAGGCAAGTTACAATATGCTAATTGAGCGTTCACTCGAAATTGGTGCGCGAGATATGAGTGCTCCGGGCGTGTCAGTCGATAACACTTCACAAGCGGAAGATGAAGAAGGTTAGTGAGAGGAAATAATGGCAAATAGGCTCAATAAGAAAGTTCTCTGCTTTGTTGACGAACATGGGACAGCCGGAGTCGCTGACTTCTCTTTCGGTGTTCTACTTGTATTCGCTCGTGATGCGGGACGAATTGACAAGCGCTTCAGCGACTGCCTGGAGTCGACGGCAGCGGAGATCCGTGCGAGCAATCTATCAGATACCTACATGCATGGTCTGCTCCAGCGCTTTCGAGTCGCCCAATCGAGTGAGTCGCTGATGATGCTCAATCGCAAGGTCACAGCTCGCGGTGATGATGCACCTCAAATCTATGCCGAAGCATTGATAGAAACCGTAAAAATAGGGCTGAAGCAATTCCGTCGTGATGTCATGAAGACGAAGTCGATCGGGAACATTGAAGTGATAATAGATGCAAACCATCACAACACTCACCCGACTTTTGGGGCCAAAATCCATGCCGCTCAGCAATATGATGGTATGTTCAGGGGTGTCGTTCGCGTCGTTCCACTGGACTCCGCAGCTTCACGTCTGCTTCAGTTGGCAGACGTTGTTGCACACTCACGCAAGTGGCTGCAGGAACGCGATACCAATGCGGCACAGTTCCGTGAACGCTTCGGTATTCACATCGCGGCCTAGGCGCGAAGAGCCGCCCGAAGGCGGCTCCTGCGAAAGGGACCGGGGATGGCGTGACCGGCAACCGGGGCTTTCGGCCTCCGGGTGATCACAGCGCTTGCCAAACACGCGGTCGGACAAGTCGCGAGGCGCATCCCCGTGGGAGATTTATAATCTCAGAGCGCCCGCGGATCAAGTGGTAGGCAGTAGTTCGACTACCATTCCTTTCCGGATGCTCTTCAGGCGCCCTAACACCCTCACCAACCTCGCCAATCCGCCCACCCCTACTCCGCCGCCACCGCCTCCGTCACCGGATGCTTGAGCCGCGCCAGCATTTCTTTCGGCACCACCTGCCAGATCTTCATCCGTTCGCGCTCCCAGTTCAGCAGCAGCTGGTCGGCGAAGCGCGACTGAGTGTTGCTGACGTGGGCGCGGATGAGGCTGACCAGCACACCTTCCCAGTGCGCAGTCGCCAAGCGCTGGTGGATCACGCTCTCCGGGTTGATGCGCTTTGGCAGCGTGTCGCCCGGATCGTAGACGAACGCCATGCCGCCGGTCATGCCAGCCGCGAAGTTGTCGCCCACCGGCCCGAGGATCACGGCAGTACCGCCGGTCATGTACTCGCAGCCGTTCGACCCGCAGCCTTCGACCACCACGGTCGCACCGGAGTTGCGCACCGCAAAGCGCTCGCCCGCTTGGCCGGCCGCGAACAGCGAACCGGCGGTGGCGCCATACAGCACCGTGTTGCCGATGATGGTGTTGTGGTTGGTCGCGAGCGGCGAGGCGGTGGTTGGTCGCACCACGATCTCGCCCCCCGACAAGCCTTTGCCGACATAGTCGTTGGCATCGCCTAGCACTTCGAGGCGAATGCCTTGGACTGCGAACGCGCCCAAAGACTGCCCGGCTGAGCCGCGCAGGCGCACGGTGATGTGGCCAGGCTCCAGCCCAGTCATGCCATAGCGCTGGGTGACGATGGAGGACAGCCGCGTGCCGATCGCCCGGTGTGTATTCCGGATGTTGTAGGCGAGCTGCATCTTTTCGCCGCGATCGAACACGGGGGCCGCGTCCTTGACCATCTGGGCGTCCAGGGTGTCCGGCACTTCGTTGCGGCCTTCCTGGGTGCAGTAGCGCGGGTGGTCGCCAGGGTCGGCTTGCGCCAACAGGGCATTCAAGTCGAGGTCGTCCAGGTGGTGGCCACCGCGGCTCACCTGCATCAGCAAGTCCGTGCGGCCGATCACTTCGTTGAGGGATCGCACGCCAAGGCCAGCCAAGATCTCGCGCACTTCTTCGGCGATGAAGCTGAACAGGTTGACGACCTTCTCGGCCGTGCCGTCGAACTTCTGGCGCAGCGCCTCGTCTTGCGTGCACACGCCAACCGGGCAGGTGTTGGAATGGCACTGGCGCACCATGATGCAGCCCATCGCAATCAGGGCCGCGGTGCCGACGCCGAATTCCTCAGCGCCTAAGATCGCCGCGATCACCACGTCCCGGCCGGTCTTGATGCCGCCATCGGTGCGCAGCTTGACGCGGTGGCGCAGGCGGTTGAGCACCAGCACCTGGTGCACCTCCGTCAGGCCCATTTCCCACGGCACACCGGCGTACTTGATCGAGGTCTGGGGCGAGGCACCGGTGCCACCGACGTGGCCGGAGATCAGGATGGTATCCGCCTTCGCCTTCGCCACACCGGCGGCGATGGTGCCGATGCCGGAGCGTGCAACCAGCTTCACGGTCACCCGGCAGGTCGGGTTGATCTGCTTCAGGTCGTAGATCAGCTGGGCCAGATCTTCGATCGAGTAGATGTCGTGGTGCGGCGGCGGCGAGATCAGCATCACGCCCGGTGTAGAATGGCGCAGGCGCGCGATCATCTCGGTCACTTTGAAGCCTGGCAGCTGGCCGCCTTCACCGGGCTTGGCACCTTGGGCCACTTTGATTTCAAGCTCGCGGCAGTTGACCAGATACTCCGCCGTCACCCCGAAGCGGCCGGACGCCACCTGCTTGATCGCGGAGTTGGCGTTGTCGCCGTTTGGTAGGGGCTTGAAGTACTTACTGTCCTCCCCGCCCTCGCCACTGTCGGACTTCGCACCGATGCGGTTCATCGCGATGCCAAGGGTGCGGTGCGCTTCAGGAGACAAGGCACCCAAGGACATGCCTGGCGTTACAAACCGGCGGCGGATTTCGGTGATCGATTCCACTTCTTCGAGCGCGATCGCCTGCCGGCCGGGGCGGAAATCCAGCAGATCGCGCAGGCTGATGGTGGCGTGGCGGCGTACGGCTTCGGAGTATTTCTTGAACGCGGCGTAGCTGTCCGAGGTCACGGCGGACTGCAGCATGTGGATCAGCTGGCCTTCCCAGGCGTGCGCTTCCTGGCCGCGACGGTAGCGGTAGAAGCCGCCGATCGGCAGGGCTGCGACATCCTCATCAAACGCGCGCTGGTGCAGGCTGGCCACCTTGGTCTGCACACCGCCAAGCCCGATGCCGGAGATGCGCGAGGACATGCCGGGGAAGAATTCCGCGACCAACGTGCGCGACAGGCCAATCGCCTCGAAGTTATAGCCACCGCGGTAAGACGACAGCACCGAGATCCCCATCTTGGAGAGGATCTTGAGCAATCCATCATCGATCGCCTTCTTGAAGCGATCGATGCAGGCCTCCAGCGGGGTGTCGCCGAACAAACCGCGGGCGTGGCGGTCCGCGATCGCTTCTTCCGCGAGCCAGGCGTTGACGGTGGTGGCGCCGACGCCAATCAGCACGGCGAAGAAGTGCACATCCATGCATTCGGCGGAGCGAACGTTGAGCGAGGTGAAGGTGCGCAGGTTCTGGCGCACCAGGTGGGAGTGCACGCCACCCGCCGCCAAGATCATCGGGATGCCAGCGCGGCTGGCATCGACCGTGCGGTCTGTCAGTACAAGGTGTGTACAGCCCGCGCGCACAGCATCTTCCGCATCCCCCATCACCCGGCGGAGCGCATCGCGCAGTGCTAGCGAGCCGGCATCGGCCGGGAAGGTGCAGTCGATTTCTGCTGCCGTCGCCCCCATGTAGGCGCGCATGGCTTTGAGTTCGCGGGTCGACAGCACCGGGCTTTCCAGCTGCAGCACTTTGCACTGGCTTTCATCCTCTTCCAGGATGTTGCCAAGGTTGCCGAGCCGGGTGCGGATCGTCATCACCCGGCGTTCGCGCAAACTGTCGATCGGCGGGTTGGTAACCTGGCTGAAGTTCTGCCGGAAGAAGTGGTGCAGACCGCGGTAGTGTTCCGACAGCACCGCGAGCGGGCCATCATCGCCCATGGAGCCGACGGCTTCCTTGGCATCCTCCACCATCGGGTGCAGGATGAGTTCGAGGTCCTCGATCGTCCAGCCAACCGCCAGCATGCGCCGGCGCAGCGCATCGCGGGTGAGCCGCTCGAAGTCGACGCCGCCATCCTTGATCAGCCCGTCGATGCGCGTGATGCCCTTGACCCACTCGCTGAACGGCCGGCGCGCGGCCAGCATGTCCTTGAGGTCACGGTCCTTCAGCACCCGGCCTTCAACGAGGTCGACCGCCACCATCTGGCCAGGCCCCAAGCGCCCCTTCTCGATGATCTTGGCTTCGTCGATCTTGACCATGCCGCTCTCAGAGCCCGCGATCATCAAGCCATCGTCGGTGATGGTGTAGCGCAGCGGGCGCAAGCCGTTGCGGTCCATGCCGGCGAGCACATAGCGCCCATCGGTCGCGGCCAGCGCTGCCGGCCCGTCCCACGGTTCCATCACGCTGTTGCAGTAGGAATAGAGATCCTTGTGTGCCTGCGGTGTCAGGTCCGCTTCCGGGTTCCACGCCTCTGGCACACACAAAGTCTTCACCATGGGGAGGGTGCGGCCGGCGCGCACCATCAGCTCCATGACGTTGTCGAGCGCGGCGCTGTCTGACCCGCCGGGCTGGATCACCGGCTTCACGTCTTCCACTGCATCGCCAAAGGCTGGCGCACGCATGCGCGGCTCGTGGCAGGCCATCCAGTTGACGTTGCCGCGCAGGGTGTTGATCTCGCCATTGTGGGCGAGCACGCGGAACGGCTGGGCGAAGCGCCAGGTCGGGAAGGTGTTGGTGCTGTAGCGCTGGTGATAGATCGCGAAGTTGGAAATGAAGCGCGGGTCCAGCAGATCGGGATAAAAGTTCGTCACCTGTTCGGCGACGAACATGCCCTTGTAGATGATCGAGCGGGCCGACATCGAGCAGATGTAGAATTCTGCCAGCCGCGCTTCGGCCGCGCGCTTTTCAATCCGCCGGCGGATCAAATAAAGGTCGTTCTCAATGCGCGCGGCTTCGGCACCCAGCGGCGGGGCGATGATGATCTGTTCGATTTCCGGGCGCGTCGCATTCGCCTTCTCGCCGATCACATCGACGTTGATCGGCACCTGGCGCCAGCCGAGCACGCGGTAGCCACCATTGAGGATCTCCGCCTCAACAATGCAGCGCGCGCGTTCCTGCGCATCAAGGTCCGTGCGCGGCAAGAACACTTGGCCAACCGCGAGCGGCAGGTCGCTGGCCTCATGGCCCTGTTCCATCACGTGGGCGCGAAAGAAATCCTGCGGCAAGCCGATGTGGATGCCCGCCCCATCGCCGGTCATGCCATCGGCATCCACGGCACCGCGGTGCCAAAGCGCTTTCAAGGCACTGATCGCGGCTTCCACCACCCGGCGCGTTGGCGTGCCATCGATCTCGGCCACGAAGCCGACACCGCAGGCATCATGCTCGTCAGCGGCAGAATAGAGATGGGCCGCGGTCAGGCGCGCGACATTGGCGCGGTACTCGGTCGCGAAGTCAGTCATCGGCGGCCTCCCTCAGGATACGGGCGGGATCAGGCCATCGGCCTCGATCCGCGCGAGCAAGCGGTGTGCAAGGTAAACCAGCTGCGGCATCAGCACGGCTGCCTGTTCCAGGCGGTCGGCTAACACGGTATCGAGGCTGGGGTAGGTGTGGACGAAGTGGTTGCGCAGCTGCGCAAACGCGCGGGCCTGGCGCGCATCGTCCACCAGCCCGTGTTTTTCGGCGAGGTTCAGGATATCGATCGGCGTCATCGCACCGGTGTCGATGCCCTGGGTCACGAAGTAGGTGCGCAAGCCACGGACCAGCACGGCCTCGAACAGGTTTTCGTAGTGCTTGATCAGTGCGGTCACCAGATCGTGCTCTTGGTCGGACAAGCCTTCGAGCAAGGCTGGTGTGATCGGGCGGTGCGGCGCTAAGAAGGCAAGCCCCCGCTCGATGCGCTGAACCGAATTCAGCACCGAGGTGCGTAAGGTGACGAACACCGCGCTGTAGTCCGGGTCCCGGCTCACAGCACGACACCTTGGGTTTTGGCGACCCGGTCGAACACCTCATCATCCGCCCCGATCACCTGCAGGCGGATGTCGATTTTCTGCTCCCCGATCGCGTTCGCCAGCGCCCAGTAGAAATCGTTCTGCCGGGCAGGCGTGGCGTGGCCGGGGGGCACTTCGAGGTGGAGGTCGATGTCGCCGCCGCGCTTGGTGTCGTCGACCCGGCTGCCGTAGAGGCGCACGATCGCAGCCGCGCCGAACACCTCGGCGGCAGCGCGCTTGATCGCCCCTACTTCCTCCGCGTCCAGGCGCATCGGGCCTACTCCGCCGCCATTGCCACGGCGGCGTGTGTTTGCAGCCAGCTGTGCATGGCATCGGCCGCGTCGCGGCCATCGCGGATCGCCCACACCACCAGCGAGGCACCGCGCACGATGTCGCCAGCAGCGAACACGCCGGGCAGCGCGGTCATCTGGGTCTTGTGGTCGACCTTGATGGTGCCCCAGCGGGTGACTGGCAGGTCCGGCGTGCCGAACAAAGTCGGCAGATCTTCGGGATCAAAGCCAAGCGCTTCGATCGCGAGATCGGCTTCGACATCAAAGCCGGATTGATCCAAGCGTTCCGGCACTTGCCGACCGGTCGCGTCCGGTGCGCCGAGGTGGATGCGATGCGCACGCACGTGGGTCAGCTGACCCAGATGGCCACGGAAGCCATCGGGGGCGGCGAGCCACTGGAAATCGACCCCTTCTTCTTCGGCGTTCGCAACCTCGCGCTGCGATCCCGGCATGTTGCGCCGGTCGCGCCGATAGAGGCAGACCACCTTGGTCGCCCCCTGGCGCACGGCCGTGCGCACGCAATCCATCGCCGTGTCGCCGCCGCCGATCACGACGACTTTCTTGCCAGCAGCATTGAGGCGGCCATCGTCGAATGCCGGCACGGTGTCGCCAAGGCCAACGCGG
>JAAFHH010000125.1 GCA_013297545.1 Alphaproteobacteria bacterium | reverse complement strand
AATACGGCGTGCGCGACTATCGCGGCGGTGGGCGGTCGTCTGCACGCGAGACGGCAGCGCGGGTCGCCGCTGGCGCCATCGCGCGCTTGATCCTCGGGCCTAGCGTTGAGATCCGCGGCGCGCTGGTGCAGGTGGGCAGCGAGATGATCAATCGGGACGCCTGGGATTGGGCGGAGGTTGAGCGCAATCCGTTCTTCTGCCCGGATGCGGGTGCGGCTGCCCGGTTTGAGGATTACCTCGATGGCATCCGCAAGGCCGGGTCCTCAGTCGGCGCGGTGATCGAGGTGGTGGCGTCGGGCGTGCCGGCAGGGTTGGGCGAGCCGATCTACGACAAGCTCGACGGCGACCTCGCCCGCGCGCTGATGACCATCAACGCGGTCAAAGGGGTCGAGATTGGCGACGGTTTTGCCGCCGCCGCCCTCACCGGCGAAGCCAATGCCGACGAGATGCGCCGGGATGGCAATCGCACGGTGTTTTTATCCAACCACGCCGGCGGCATTCTGGGTGGCATCTCCACGGGCCAAGACATCGTCTGCCGGTTTGCTGTGAAGCCAACGTCTTCCATCCTGACACCCCGCCGATCGGTCACCGCCGATGGCGAGGAACGCGACGTCACCACCAAGGGCCGGCACGATCCCTGCGTTGGCATCCGCGCGGTGCCGGTGGGGGAGGCGATGGTTGCCTGTGTTCTGGCCGACCACCTGCTGCGCCAGCGGGCCTTGCGCCCGGATTGGCAAGACCACCTGCCCTGAAGCGAGGCACCCGATGGCCGACTCTGATCGCGTGATGGCGCTGTCGATCCCCGATGAGGCGACGCTGCCGGAAGACTTGGTGCCGTACTTCCAGAAGTGTCGGGACAAACTCGGCATGGTGCCGAACGTGCTGCGCGCCTGGTCGCTGCGGCCCGACAAGCTGCGCACCTTCATCGCCTCCTACAACGCGTTGATGCTGGGTCCATCCGAGCTCAGTAAGCTCGAGCGGGAGATGATTGCCGTCGTCGTGTCCGCGATCAACCGCTGCTACTACTGCTTGGTCGCCCATGGTGCGGCCGTGCGGCAAATGTCTGGCGATCCTGCGCTCGGCGAGATGATGGTGATGAACCACAAGGTGGCGGACTTAAGCCCACGCCAGCGCGCCATGCTCGATTTCGCAGCCGCACTGACCGAAGCACCGGCCAAGATCACCGACGCAGACCGTGAGCGCCTGCGCGCGGTTGGCTTCAGCGACGAGGCGATCTTTGACATCGCGGAAGTGGCGGCGTTCTTCAATTACACCAATCGTGTCGCCAGCGCCGTCGACATGCGGCCGAACACCGAGTACCACAGCCAGGCCCGTTAGGTCTGGGCAGGAGCATCAGCATGCGGCGGTTTTTGGTTGGGTTTCTGGCAATCCTCGGCGGCATCACACTCGCCGTGTTGGTGGGCGCGGGCGTGTTCGCCTGGTGGCTGATTGGCCGCCTGCAGTCCCCAGCCACCCCCATCGCGACGGAGACGGTGCTGCGTATCGACTTGGCCGGTGCTGATGCCGACCACGCCTCGCCCGTCGCGGCCGCTTTCGGCGCTGAACGGTTGGGCGTGCGGGAACTGATCCTCACGCTGGATCGTGCAGCCCGCGATCCGAAGGTGGTGGGCGTGATTGTCGATCTGGGCGCCGATCCGCCGAGCCTCGCACTCGCCCAAGAACTCGCCCCCGCGATTGCCAAGCTGCGCGCGGCCGGCAAGCGCACGGTCGCGCACGCCGACACCTTCGATGTCGGCAGCCGCGGTGCCTACCTCCTCGCAACCGCGTTTGAACAAGTCTGGCTGCAGCCTGCCGGTGACGTGCCGGCGATGGGGGTGGCGCTGGAGCGGCCGTTCCTCTCACGGCTGCTCACCACTCTTGGTGTGGTGCCAGCCCTGGCGGAGCGCCAGGAACACAAGGGCGGGATTGATCTGTTCACCGGCACGACGATTTCGCCGGCATTGCGACAATCGCTCGGATCGTTGGTCGAAGATCTGCACACCCAAAGCCTCGGCGCCATCGCTGAGGGCCGGCGCTTGCCGTTGGAGCGGGTCGCCGCCCTGTTCGCGCAAGCCCCGCTGACGGCGGAGGCGGCGCGGGCGGCTGGTCTGATCGACCGCATCGGCTACCGCGATCAGGCCGAAGCCGAAGTGCGCGGCAGCGCCAGCATCATGGATCTGGAGGATTACGCTGCCTCCCTGCCAGCCCCAACCGGGCGTAAAATCGCGGTGATCGCCGCCGCCGGCCCGGTCGTGCGCAGCAACGGCGGCGGCATCGGGTCGCTGTCCGGCGAGGAGGCGACGTTTGCCGCCGACCGCATTGCCGATGCCTTTGCGGCGGCCAGTGCAGACCCAGATGTGCGCGGCATTCTGTTTCGCATCGACAGCCCCGGCGGGTCGTACGTCGCGTCCGACACGATTGCTCGCGCCGTCGTGCGTGCGCGCCAGCGCGGCAAGCCCGTGGTGGTCTCGATGGCGTCGGTGGCCGCGTCCGGCGGCTACTTCGCAGCCCTCGAAGCAGACCGCATCGTCGCCTTGCCCGGCACGCTCACCGGTTCCGTCGGGGTCTATGGCGGCAAGTTCGTGATCGGCCCCGCCCTCGACAAGCTCGGCGTCACGGTGGAGCGCATCGCGGCCGGTGACCTTGATCCGGGCCAAGATCCGTTGCGGGAGTTCTCCCCCCAGGGCCGGGCGCAGCTGGAGGCGAGCCTCGACCGGGTCTACGCCGATTTCACCGCCCGGGTTGGCCGGGCGCGCAAGCTTGAAGGGGCCGCCCTCGATGCTGCGACCCGCGGCCGGGTGTTCACGGGTCTGCGTGCCCGCGATGTCGGTCTGGTTGATGTGATCGGCGGCTACGAGGTAGCCCTCGCAGAACTGCGCCGACTGGCCGATCTGCCAGCGGACCAGCCGCTGGTGCTGGTGGATTTCCCGGCTGCCAAGCCGCCCTTGGAACAGCTGTTTCAGCTGTTGGAGCGCTTCGGCGGTATTGCCACCTGGCTGCACCGGATCGAGGTCGCGTTCAGGCCGGGGGTGCGGCTCGATCTGCCGGTGGTGGTGCGCTAGCGCCGCGCGTGGCACCGATCAGGAATTCGACATTGCCCTCCGGTCCGGTGATCGGGCTGGTTTCTATCCCAACCACACTCCAGCCCAGCTCTGTGAACCAGTCAGCGATCCGCGCGCACACCGCTTGATGGAGTGCGGGGTCGCGCACCACGCCACCCTTGCCGACGCCCTCGCGGCCCACTTCGAACTGCGGCTTGATCAGGGCGACCACCCAGGCATCCGGTTTGGCGCGGGCGAGTGCTGCTGGCAGCACCGTCTCCAAGCCAATGAAACTCGCGTCACAGACCACGGCATCGACCAGGTCTGGCACTTCGCCAGCGCTCACGTGGCGGGCGTTGGTGCGTTCCAGCACGACCAGGCGATCGTCGGTGCGCAAGGACCAGTGCAGCTGGCCCCAGCCGACATCGATGGCATAGACCCGGGCAGCACCCCGGCTGAGCAGCACATGGCTAAAGCCGCCGGTGGACGCCCCGACATCGATCGCAATCACGCCCTCGGTCACAAAGCCGAACGAGGCGAGCGCGTGGTCGAGCTTCAAGCCGCCGCGACTGACCCAGGGGTGGTCTTGCCCGCGCACGTCGAGGGCGATGTCCGGCCCAACCGCGGTGCCCGGCTTGTCGAGCCGCCGCTCGCCGGTGAACACTTTGCCGGCCAGCACCAGGGCTTGTGCGCGCGCCCGGCTTTCGACCAGCCCGCGGTCGACCAGCACTTGATCGAGGCGCAGCTTCGTCTTCACCCCAACGCCTCGCCTGCGATGGCGGCGGGGAACAGCATGCGCACCGTGGTGCCAAGCCCGAGCGCGCTTTCGATTTCGAGCGTGCCGCCGTGCAGGGTCATCAGCGCCTTGACCAATTGCAGGCCGATGCCAGCGCCGCTCTGCTGGCGGGTGTAGTCGTTCAAGACATCATTTGGCGCAGTCAGGGCGAGTTCCACCTGCTGCGCATCCATGCCAGCGCCCTTGTCGATCACCGCGATCTCCATGCCGCCATCGCGGCGCGGTGAGAACACCAGCCGGATCTCCGCACGCGGGGAGGAGTGTTTGGCTGCGTTCGCGATCAAGCAGATCAGGATCTTTTCCAACGCCTGGGCATCGGCGCTGAAGGCGGCTGGCGGGTCCGGCTGGCTGATCATTATGTGCTGGCCCTGCGGCGCAACGAGGGGTGCGGCAAGGGCTGCAAGGGTGCGTGCCACGACACGCGAGTCGAGAGTTTCGATGCGCAGCCGCAGCCGCCCGCTTTCGATGCGCGACAAGTCCATCAGATCGTTGATCAGCCCAAGCAGCTGCTCGCCCGAGCGATGGATGTGATCGGCGTAGCCGACATAGCGGGCATCGATATCGGGCCCCAGTAAGCGGCCGCGGATCGCTTCCGCAAAGCCGAGGATTGCATTCAGCGGCGTGCGCAGCTCGTGGCTCATGTTGGCCAAGAACCGCGACTTCGACTTGGACGCAGCGTGGGCGAGATCGCGCGCCTCGATCAGTTCGCGTTCCTGGCGTTTGTGGTCGGTAACGTCGACGTAGATGCCGACCATCGAATGATCGGGCAGGCGTTTGAGGCGGATGCGCACGGTGCGACCCTTGGGCACCGGGCGTTCCAGTTCATAGTGGTCCACCAGCATGGCCCGCGAGACCCGCTCGCGTGCGACGGCTTCGGGATTGTCGACAGGGCCGAATTCGCCGCGCCGGACTTGGAACAGGGTGATCTCATAGGCCGATGTGCCGGTGCGCAGCAGGTGCGGCGGCAGCGCCATCAGCTCCGCGAAGCGCTCGTTCCAAGTCATCAGCGCGCTGCTGGCGTCGTAGACCGCCAGGCCTTCGGTGATGTTGGCAAAGGTTGCGCGCAGCATCTGTTCCAGGGTCAACAACTCGGCACGGCTGGATGCCAGCGCTTCGGCAGCTCGGTCCCGGTGCTGGAGCATGCGCATGGTCCACGCCGTCATCGCGATCACGCCGGCAATCAGCAGCGCGAGTGCCGCCGAGGTGCTGGCGAGCAGATCTGACCAGCCCTGCCATGCACTCGTCTCGTCGATCGAGGTTGCGACCCACAGGCGCCGTGCGCTCAGCCCCCGCAGGGTCGTGAAGCCCGCAAGCGGTCCGCTGGCAACCTCGCTCAAGGTGCTGGGGGTCGCGTCGATCAGGGTGCGCCAGCCTTGGATCGGCTGGGCCGCGGCGGCGCTGCTGGCTGGCGCAGCGGCGATCACGAGCCCGTCGCGGTCGATCAGGCTGATGCGAAACGCGCTGGTGCCGATCAACGGCCGAAACAGAATGGCGAAGCGTTCAACCGGCACTTCCCCGATCAACCAACCGGTCGATCGCCCGCCCTCGGTCCAGCGGGTGATCGCCAGCATCGATCGCGGGCTGTGCGGCTCAAGCAGGGTGGGGGCGACCAGCACCAGGCGCAGCAGCGGCTCGCTGCCTTCAGCTCGGCGCGCGCTGTCAAGCGCGGCAGACACGTCAATCGCCCGAGCAGCCAGGGCGCCAGCACGCCAGTTGCCGTTCTCATCGGTCACGATCAAGTCGTGGAGGGCAGGGGATTGTTCCACACTGTCGCGCAAGATATCCGCCACCGCTGGCGGCAGCCCCGTGCGCAGCCGGCGTTCATGGCGCTGCACGGCAGCCCGCATCGTCAGTTCCACACCTTGCAAAGTGTGGGTCACCTGCTGGTCGGCCGCGGCTGCGAGCTGGACGGAGGCATCGGTGATGGTGCCGCGGATCACCTCGCGATGATCGGCCAGCCATAGGCCGGTGATCGCGATCAGCAGGGTGACGGCAGCGGCACCAAACGCCATGGCCACCCCGGCCCGGCGCTGCGGTCGGCTGCGGGCGTGGCCGTCAGGGGCCATGGTCGTCAGCCTGACGCCAGAACGGCTGGTCGATCGGAGGAACCATAGTGCGCGATGCTAGCCTGCTGTGACGGTGCCAACAATGGGACTGGTCAGCGGGGACTGAGTGCCCCGCGCGCAGCCGCGGCAATGCCCGCGGCCGACAGACCGGCGGCATCGTATTGCGCGGCCGGCGTGTCGTGATCCTGGTAGCAATCCGGCAGCACCAGCGGGCGAATGACCAGGCCGCGATCGAGCAATCCATCGAGGGCAAGCCGCTGCAACACATGGGAGGCAAAGCCGCCAATCGCGCCTTCTTCCACCGTCAGCAGAACCCGGTGTTCGCGCGCGAGGCGGTGTAGCAGATCGACATCGAGCGGTCGGCAGAAGCGGGCGTCGGCGATCGTTGCACTGATGCCGTCGACCGCCAGCAGGTCGGCGGCGCGCAGGCACTCCCCCAGGCGTGCGCCGAAGTTTAGCACTGCGACATCGGTGCCCTCGCGCAGGATGCGGCCGCGGCCGATTTCCAGCGGCTCGCCCGAGGTTGGCACGGCCACACCTAAGCCTTCGCCGCGCGGGAATCGAAAGGCAGACGGCCGGTCGTCGATCGCCGCAGCAGTTGCGACCATGCGGGCGAGGTCAGCCTCATCACCCGCCGCCATCAGCACCATGCCGGGCAGGGTGCCGAGGTAGGCGATATCGAAGCTGCCGGCGTGGGTCGCCCCATCGGCCCCCACCAATCCGGCCCGATCGATTGCAAAGCGCACGGGCAGGCTCTGCAAGGCGACGTCGTGGACGATCTGATCATAGGCGCGCTGCAGGAAGGTTGAATAGATCGCACAGAACGGCTTCAGCCCCTCCGTCGCCATGCCGGCGGCAAAGGTGACTGCGTGCTGTTCAGCAATGCCGACATCGAAGGCACGGTTTGGGAAGCGCTTGGCGAAGCGATCGATGCCGGTGCCCGATGGCATCGCAGCCGTGATCGCCACGATCGCGGGATCAGCTTCGGCTGCGCGGATCAACGCGTCGGCAAACACCGCCGTGTAGCTCGGCGCTGAGGCCTGGGCTTTGGCTTGGGCACCCGTGGCGACGTCGAAGCGCACCACGCCGTGATACTTGTCGGCGGACGCTTCGGCCGGCGGGTAGCCGTGGCCCTTCGAGGTGCGCACATGCACCAGCACCGGGCCTGGATTGTCCCAATCCCGGACATTGCGCAGCACGGGTACCAGGTGGTGGAGGTCGTGCCCATCGACCGGGCCGACATAGTAGAAGCCGAGTTCCTCAAACAGCGTGCCGCCGGTCAGGTACGTGCGCGCGAATTCTTCGGCCCGGCCCGCAGCTGCGCGCAACGGCGGCGGCAGCAGGTCGACCACCGAGCGGCCCATTTCGCGCAAGGTGTGGAACGGCTTGGAGGCGAGCAGGCGCACCAGATACTTCGACAAGGCACCCACCGGCGGGGCGATCGACATGTCGTTGTCGTTCAAGATCACGATCAACCGCTGCGGCATCGAGCCCGCGTTGTTCATCGCCTCGAACGCCATGCCGGCGGACATGGCACCATCACCGATCACGGCGACGACGCGATTGTCCTCGCCTTTCAAGTCGCGCGCGACCGCCATGCCGAGGCCAGCCGAGATCGAGGTGGAGGAATGGGCGGCGCCAAACGGGTCGTATTCGCTCTCCGAACGCTTGGTGAAGCCGGAGAGCCCGCCGCCTTGGCGCAGCGTGCGGATGCGATCACGCCGGCCGGTCAGGATCTTGTGCGGGTAAGCCTGGTGGCCGACGTCCCAGATCAGCCGGTCGACCGGCGTTTCGAACAAATGGTGCAGCGCGATCGTCAGTTCGACGACGCCGAGCCCAGCGCCGAGATGGCCACCGGTCGCCGACACTGCATCGATCAGTTCCGCGCGCAGCTCATCTGCGAGGAGTGCGAGCTGTTCGATCGACAGATT
>JAAFHH010000124.1 GCA_013297545.1 Alphaproteobacteria bacterium | reverse complement strand
GTTGCGTTCCTTGACTGGCGTGATAACGTATGCGTTAGCGAATGCATTCGTCAACAGCAAACCCGGACCGCCCATGCACCGACCCGACCCCGCAGCGGACCTCACGTTTCTCGGCACCGGGTTGGTGCGGCCGGAGTGTGTGGTGACCCACGCGTCGGGCTGGCTGTTCGCGGCCGACTGGACGGGAACCGGTGGGATCGCTGCGATCAGCCCCGATGGTCGCGTCTCCCGCGTGTTGTCGCGGGGTGCAGCCCCGCTGCCGCTGCGGCCAAACGGCATTGCGCTGGAAGCAACGGGCACGTTCTTGATCGCGCACCTCGGCGCAGTGGATGGCGGCCTCTACCGCTTGCATGGTGATGGCCGGGTGGAGCCAGTGCTGGTGGCGGTGGGTGGTGCGCCGCTGCCGCCGTGTAACTTCCCGCTGATCGACCGGGCAGGGCGAATCTGGCTCACGGTCTCGACCCGTGTGACCCCGCGGGCGGATGATTATCGCGCCACTGCCAGCAGCGGCTTCATCGTACTGATCGACCAGACCGGTGCCCGCATCGTCGCGGACCAGCTCGGCTATGCCAACGAATGCGTGCTGAGCGCCGATGAGCGCCAGCTGTTCGTCAATGAAACCTTTGCCCGGCGGCTGACCGCCTTCACGGTCGCGAAGGATGGCTCCCTCAGCGATCGCCGGATTGTGGCGAGCTTTGGGCCGGGTGAGTTCCCCGACGGTGTCGCGCGCGATGCGGATGATCACCTGTGGGTCACCAGCATCGTCTCCAACCGGGTGCTGCGGGTGAGCCCGGCGGGGCAGGTGGTGCGCGTGCTGGAAGACGGCGATGCGGCGCACATCGCGACTGTTGAGGCCGCGTTCCAGGCGAACGCCTTGGGGCGCGTGCATTTGGATCAGACACCAAGCCGCCTATTGCCCAACCTCTCCAGCCTCGCCTTCGGCGGTCCGCGGCTTTCAGCCGCGTTCCTCGGCACGCTGCTGGGCGACCGGATTGCCTGCTTTGAGACGGGTGTCGCGGGCGTGCCCCACATCAACCACACGGCGGCACTGCCGCACCCTTTCCTTAAGGACTTGGCTGCATGACTGCGAACACCAGTTTTCGAATCGCGGTACTCCCCGGCGACGGCATCGGACACGAAGTGATGGCACCATGCCTTGCCGTGCTGGATGCGGCCGCCCGCCGGGTCGAGGGCATTGGTCTGCACTACGAGGTGATGGAGGCCGGTGCCGGTGCCTATCGCGACACCGGGGTTGCCATGTCTGCCTCTGTGCTGCGGACCTGCGCGGACGCCGATGCCATTCTGCTAGGAGCAATGGGCCTGCCGGGCGTCCGCTACCCCGATGGCACCGAAATCGCCCCACAGATCGATCTGCGCATGGAATTCGGCCTCTATGCTGGCGTGCGGCCCGTGCGGGCCCTGCCGAATGTGCCAAGCCGGCTTGCCGATCCGCGCGCGCAGACGATGGATTTCGTGGTGATCCGGGAATCGACCGAAGGCCTGTTCGCATCCCGCGGCAAGGGCGAGGTTATCGACGACCAAGAAGCCCGCGACACCATGGTGATCACCCGCGCGGTGTGCGAGCCGCTGTTCGACTTCGCGTTCGCGCTTGGCCGTTCCCGTAAGGCCAAGGGGGCCCCCGGCGTCGTCACCTGCGTCGACAAGGCCAATGTCTTCAAGTCCTTCGCCTTCTTTCGCAAGATCTTCGATGAACGCGCCACGCTCGCCCCGGATCTGCGCGCAGAGCACGCCTACGTCGATGCGACCGCGCTGTTCATGGTGCAGCGGCCGTGGACGCTTGATGTGCTGGTCACCGAAAACATGTTTGGCGACATCCTGTCCGACCTCGGCGCCGGCCTGATGGGCGGCATGGGTTTCGCACCTTCGGCCGATGTTGGCGCCAAGCACGCGGTGTTCCAGCCCTGCCATGGCACCGCACCCGACATCGCCGGCCTTGGCCGCGCCAATCCAACCGCGATGATCTTGTCGAGTGCGATGATGCTGGACTGGTTGGCTGACCGCCACCAGCGCCCCGAAGCCGCCGCCACCGCTTCGCTGATCCACCGTGCGGTGGATCAGGCCCTGATCGGCGGTATGCGACCCTATGAACTGGGTGGCAGCGATGGCACGGCCGAAATCGCCCGCCGCATCCTGCACGCAGTGGAAACGATCGCCGTGACGGGGGTGTAGGCGATGTCGGGACCGATCCGCGTCGCCTGCGTCGGCACTGGGTTTTTCAGCCAGTTCCAGTATCGCGCCTGGGTGAAAATCCCCGGCGTGCAGCTGGTCGCACTGTGCAACCGCACGCGCGAGCGCGGCGAGAGCGTGGCGCGTGAATTCGGCGTGCCCGCGGTCTACACGGAGCTTGCGACCATGCTGGAGGAGCAGTGCCCCGACCTGCTCGACATCATCACGCCGCCAGAAACCCATCTGGCGGCGATCCGGATTGCGGCCGACCACAAGGTCAACGTGATCTGCCAGAAGCCGTTCTGCGAGACGTTGGCGCAGGCGCAGGAAGCGACCGCGATTGCGGAAGCCGCCGGTATTCGCCTGGTGATCCACGAGAATTTCCGCTTTCAGCCCTGGTACGGCGCCATCAAGGGGCTGCTGGACGCAGGCCAGCTCGGCCAAGTCTACCAAGCAACCTTCCGCCTGCGCCCGGGCGATGGCCAGGGGGAGCGCGCCTATCTCGACCGGCAGCCCTATTTCCAAACCATGCCGCGGCTGCTGGTGCACGAAACCGCGATCCATTTGATCGACGTGTTTCGCTATCTGTTTGGCGAGGTGGGCAGCGTGATCGCCGCCTTGCGCCGGCTTAATCCCGTCATCGCTGGCGAGGACAGCGGCCTCATCATCCTCGACATGGTGGACGGCGTGCGCTGCGTGTTCGACGGCAATCGCTTGAGCGATCACCCCGCGCGCAACCGCCGCCTCACCATGGGCGAGATGCTGATCGAGGGCGAGCGGGGCGCCCTCAGCCTCAACGGCGACGGCGAGATCCACTGGCGCGCGCACGGCGACAACAGCTGGTCCGCCATCGCCTATCCGTGGGCTGATATCGACTTCGGCGGTGATTGTGTGCGCGCGCTGCAAACACACATCATCGAGGCGCTGGTTGCTGGCACGCCAGTCCAGAACACGGCCCGGGACTATCTGGCGAACATCGCGATCGAAGAGGCGGTCTATCATGCTCATACAGCCGGCGCTCGCGTCACCCTCGCCTGACGACCGGATCCCGGCGGCGGAGCGGGCCTATCAGGCGCTGAAGCAGCTGATCATGAACAACGACTTGCCGGCCGGCACCCAAATGCTGGAGCAAGAAGCCGCCGCCCGGCTCGGCATGAGCCGCACGCCGGTGCGTGAGGCGATGGTGCGCCTGGAACAAGAAGGCGTCGTCGCGCTCCGCCCGCGCCATGGCATGCGCGTGTTGCCGCTGTCTGCCGCCGACATGGCGGAAATCTACGAGATCTTAACCGCGCTCGAGAGTTCAGCCGCCGAAGCCGTCGCCAGCCGCGGCCTGGGGGCCGCTGATCTCGCCATGCTGGAACAAGCGGTCGAAGACATGGACCGCGCCCTCGACTTAGATGATCGTCTCGCGTGGAGCGAAGCGGACGAGCGCTTCCACCGCTTGCTGGTAACCCATTCCGGCAATCGCCGGCTGATCAGCATCGTCGAACAGGTTTGGGACCAAGCGCACCGGGCGCGCATCCAAACGCTGTATCTGCGGCCAAAGCCCGTGCTGTCAAACCACGACCACCGCGCCCTCGTGGTCGCAATCAAGCACCGTGACGGCAGCACCGCCCGCCTCATCCACGAACAACACCGTCGTGCCGCCACCGTGATGCTGGTCGGCTTGCTGGAGCGCTTCGGGATTCGCTCGCTGTAGCGCTGCGGCGCTCGAAACCGCTGTTCGCGCCCGGTCCGCCAGGGTGAGCGCCTCGTCGAGCGGACGAATGCCAAGCCGCCGCAATCGCGTGCGCCAAAAACTGATTCAGCTGGGCATTTGTGCTTGATCGAGTATCATCTCGATCATGGACCCAAATCTGATGACGGATCTCCTTCATGCCGACGGCTGAACAGCACCTCCAAGCCATTCGCGACCATATCGACGCCTACTGCCGCCTCACCCACGACTATTCATTCAAGCCTGACGCCCCTGTCGTACGGTTGCACGAACCAACGTTTGGCGCTGACGAAACGATCGCGGCGCTCGACTGCTTGCTCAGCACCCGCGTGACCATGGGTCCGAAGGTAAAGGCGTTTGAGCACGCGTTTGGCGCCCGCTTTGGCAACCCGAATACTGTGGTTAGCAATTCAGGATCGTCGGCGAATCTGCTCGCGATCGCGGCGCTTGCCAATCCCCTCTATGGCGACGCACTGCGGCCCGGGGATGAAGTGATCGTGCCAGCGCTCTCTTGGTCGACCACCGTGTGGCCGCTGGTGCAGCACGGGCTGGTGCCGGTTGTCGTCGACATCGACCCCGAGACCTTCAACATCGATCCGCTGGCAGCCGAGCGGGCAATCGGTCCGCGTACCCGCGCGCTCATGCTGGTCCATGTTTACGGCAACCCGTGCGCCATGGATGCCATCACGGAGCTGTGCAAGCGCCGCAATTTGATGCTTATCGAAGATACCTGCGAAGCCCAAGGTGCGAGCTTCGGCGGCAAGCCGCTTGGGACATTTGGGATTATGGGAACGTTCAGCTTTTACTTTTCCCACCTTATGACGACGCTGGAAGGCGGCGCCACCGTGACGCCAGACTTTGAACTGGCGGAGATCATGCGGATGCTGCGGGCCCACGGCTGGGTGCGCGAGCTCGACAACCCCGATGCGTTCATTGCCCGCTACCCAGAGATCGACAAGCGCTTTCTGTTCGTCAACCAAGGCTACAATCTGCGCTGCACGGAACTGCAGGCGGCGATTGGTCTAATCCAGTTGCAAAAGCTTGACCAGTTCATCGAGGCGCGCCGGGCAAACTATCGCTACTTCCGGCAGACACTCGGCGAATATGCCAACGTATTCGACTTCCAGGAGGAGACCAAGGGTGGTTACTCCACCTTCTTTGGGTTTCCGGTGCGCTTGAAGCCGTCAGCACCCTTCACCCGCGCGGACCTGACCTCTGCGATGAACCGCGCCGGCATCGAAACCCGCCCGATCATCTGTGGTAACATCGCTCGTCAGCCGGCGATGCTGTTGCACGCCCATCGGGTGCCGGCTCCCATGCCCCACGCCGACCGGGTGATGGACCACTGCTTCTCGTTCGCACTGCATCAAGCGCTTGACGACGGCGCGCGCGAGCATGTCACCAACACCATCCGCAGCTTTCTGGTCGAGCGCGGCGTGCGCTAGCAGCCTGCAGCATTGTAGAGGATGCCCCATCTCGCGCTTTTCGTGAAAGCATCGAGATCGATACATGCCATAAATTGCATTATGCGATTATTTCTCGCCACCCTGAGCCGCGCCCGCGGCCAACGGGTTATGTCAGTTCGGAGATTTTCGCCCGTCTTCATGCAGCTAGGTCCTGTGTAAGGCAGGCGTAAGCGAACTTTTCGAAGTCTGGGCAATTCCGCGCCATCAGACCGATGCCCACGCCGCCTGACATTGATGTTGCCTCGCAGAACGGCCACGGCATCGACTGCATCAATTCACAGACTAGTCTTTGGGCACGGTGCGGCGTTTGCAGGCGACCGCCTGTCGCCGCAGTTGATTACACGGCGACGCGCGACGGTGATTGATCTAGACGGTCTTGCGGTCTTGACATGCAACAATTCTGAAGGGTATCTGGCTTCGAGGCAGTGCGTTATGGCCGCGCAAAGGCGTGAGTAAGGAGTGGGATCGTGACTCAAGGATTGACGGCACGCGCGCTCGAAGCGCGGGTTATGTTCGATGCCGCTGGCCTCGCGACCCTGGTCGACGCGCCGCCCCTGCCCGACGTCGCCACCACGGCCGATGACAGCGCGGATGTGACCAAACTGATCAGCGCTGCCGCCACGGTGCCGATCACGCCACTCACGACCCCAGTCGATGCCACCACCTCGCCAGCCAAAGTCGATGCAGCGCCCACCCTCGACGTCGTGGCTCCGCTCGCCAAGGCCCCGAGCGCGCCCGCCACCGATGGCGCCGCCGCGCCCTCAAAGGCCGATCCAGCACCGACGCTCGATGTCGTGGCCGCACCCTCGAAGGCCGACAGCACAAGCACTCTTGATGTCGCTGGCCCGACATCGAAGGCTGACACGGCGCCGATGTTGGATTCGAGTGCCGTAGTACTCACCGACGCAGATGCGGATGCCGATGCAGACCCTGATTCCGACACGGATGATGATCTGCTGCCGGCTACCACCACCTCCCCTGCCCCGATCACCTTGGTGTTTGTCGACGAGCGGGTGGATATCGCGTCCAGCGCGTTCATCGAAATCGCAGGCGACGCGGAAATCCATCGCATTCTGCTGGGCAGCGATGGTTTGGGCCAGATCGGCGCGGTGGTGATCGCGCGCGACGAAATCGGCGCGCTGCACATCTTCGCCCATGGCTCGACCGGCTCGGTGGCGCTGGGCGACACAGCCTTTGGCACGAACGGGTTGACGGCCACGCAGCAGGCGGAACTCGCCGCCTGGGCCGAGCATTTCACCGATGCGGGCGACATCCTGCTGTGGAGCTGCGACGTTGCCAGTGACTCGAGCGGTGTCGCCTTCATCAACCAGATCGGCCAACTGACCCGTACCGATGTCGCAGCCTCGACCGACGCGACCGGCGCTGGCGGCAACTGGCAGCTCGAAGCCAAGACTGGGACGATTGAAGCCACCACCGTGCTGACCGGGTCAGCGACGCTTGCGACCCAAACACTCGCCGCACCCAGCGTCATCGTGTTCAGCGCTGGCGTGCCGCGCGAAGTGGGTGAAGATTCGACCACCACGATCATCACCAAAGCCGATGGCTCGACGGCTGCGAACGCCACCCAAAACAAGATCTTCGATTCCAGCCAGACCGCGATCAAAGGGGCGACGCTGACGATTTCTGGCCCGACCCATGTGGCGGTGCAGCTGTCGGTCGACAGCGGCACGGCCAAGGGCACCTTCGTGCTCGGCACGTCGACCGGCACCAACAACACCGGTTTCGATCACGACGGTACCGACGGCACGGTGAAGTTCGTGGGCGCGCTGGCCGATGTGAACGCGGCGATCAAGAACCTGTCGTTCATTCCGGCTGCCAACACCAATGGCGGTGAGAACGGCACGCTTGCCAATACGGCCGACGACAACACGTTCCATTCGATCACGGTGAAGGCGTGGGAAATCACCAACACCACGACTTGGACCACGGGGGCCGACAGTGGCAACACGACGGTAAACGTCTCGGTCGTGCCGACCAACGATGCGCCGGTTCTGAAAACCGAAGGCAGCGCCGGCTTCGTGCGCGCCACGACGATTGAGGGCGACACCGCCGGCGTCGCCCTGGGCGACACGCATTTCAAGACCACGGACCTGGACACCAAAGACGTCCAGCTGGTGTACGCCGTCGCCGCCGGGCCAGCCCAGGGCACGCTCTGGTTCACCCAGACCAACGGCACCAAGATCGCTCAGCTCGATGTGGATGCCACCTTCACCCAGCAAGACCTCTCGGCTGGCAAGGTGCGCTACTTCCACAGCGGGGCGGAAATCACCACCACGCAGACAGATTTCTTCCGCGTCTACATCGAAGACGGTGCCTCGGGTAAGGCCGGTGCCGACGCCGGTGGGGTGATCACCAACACGGTGGCCAACATCACCCAGGGTGCCAAGATCCAGATCGACATCACGGCGAAGAACGACGCGCCGACCTTGACCCTGACGCAAGGGCCGGTGTTCGAAGGTATCGTCAACGGCAGTGAGATCGGAA
>JAAFHH010000123.1 GCA_013297545.1 Alphaproteobacteria bacterium | reverse complement strand
TGAAATCCGGGCTCGCCTTGACTGCTGCAGTAAAGTCCTCCTGTCCCAGAACGTAAGCGATACCGGAGGAAAGCGCAGTGATGGTAGCGCTGCGGACGTCCCCGGTCAGCAGTGCCCGCTCCCCAAACGCGGCCCCGCGGCCAAGCTGCGCGACCGAGCGGGCACCGCTCTCGCCCGTCACCACAACATCAACCTCGCCAGTGCTGAGTAGAAAGAACTCGCTTCCGACATCACCTTGCTGGATCAGTACATCGCCGGGATAGAAAGGGCGTGATTGGAACTTGTCGGCGATACCGCCGAGCTCCGACACGGTATAAGCAGAAAAAAGGTCGATCTTTTTCAAAAATTCGCAAATCTCAACCGCCTTTTTCACCATAGTATCTGTCGAAATACGACCATCGATCATGTTGATGATGCGGTCAGCTGAATCGAGAATACGATTGTCATGGGTCACCATCATGACCGCGCTACCGTCCGTCGCGGTCAATTCTTTCAGCAGACCGACCACTTCCTGGCCAGACGTCTTGTCAAGCGCGGCGGTTGGTTCATCAGCAAGGATCAGTTTCGGACGATTGACCAGTGCACGCGCAACAGCAACACGCTGGCGCTGACCGCCCGAAAGCGAGTTTGGCTTGTAGTCAAGGCGATGACCCAATCCCAGTCGGTTCAGTATCTCCTTTGCCAGTTGCCGCCCGCGGTCTGGGGGCGTGCCAATGAGCCGCGTCGACATCATGACGTTCTCAATCGCCGTCAATGATTCGAACAGATTGTGCATCTGGAAGATGAAGCCAATTTGCCTGCGAATATCTATCAAGGCTGATTTACTGAGGCCACGCATTGGATTGCCAAGCACAGTCAGATCGCCATCGCGCACGGTTCGCAGCGCACCGATCAAGGTCAGCAGCGTGGTTTTGCCCGACCCTGATGGCCCAGTCATGATGACCAGCTGCCCCGGCGGGATGATCACACTATTGTCGAACAGAACCTGATTGCGAAATTCACCCTCGCCAAAGAATTGGCAAAGCTTGATAGCCTCGACAATCGGGCGTTGGATCGGTGGCGCGTTCATGAGAATAAGTCCAGCGGATCTGCCTTCTTCAACTTCCGAATTGTCATGAGTGCTGCCAAGTTGCCCATGAGCACCACGACGCCGAGCACGCCGACAACACTGCCAAGTTGCAGATTGAGCGGCAGCGAGGTCGCTACTCCAGCTACAGAGTAGAGACCAATTGCAATTACGACAGAGGGAATAAAGGTCACAATCGCAATGGCAGAAGCGATCTCAAAAACGATCAGTGTAAAAAAGCTGTTTCGGTAGCCCATCGCCACCAGTACCGCATACTCTCTCAAGTTTGCATGCACGATGCCATGCAAAACCTGAGAGATGAACACAATCCCAACCACGACACCAACCAACAGCCCGAGATTGAAAATCATGCCGATTGGTGTACGTGTGGCATAGAAATTCTTCTCGGCTGCGATGTATTCACCGCGCAGCATGACACGGGCGCTGCCATCGACCGCGGCGAGCAGGTCGGCCTTTACCTGCTCCAGATCTGCGTTCGCAGCCACCGTCACCAAGCCAAGCGACACACGGTCGAGCGGCACATTCAGCAACCGATAGAAATTGAGATCGCTGGTCACGACCAGGCCATCGATTGTGAAGCTTGGACCGAGCGAGAACAGGCCAGTCACAGTGATCAACGGCGCCAGTGTTGCGCCTGGCTGATAGACGGGAACCTTGGGGTTGCCGCCGGCCAGAACTGCATCGCGCAGAATGCGATAGTCAAACCGCGACAGCCGGTCCATCAGCGCGCTTTCCGGCAGACGGATAAGGTCGAGCTGCTGGTTGATTTCCGGCATCGTGAACACCGGCTGATCTGGGTTGAAGGCGAGAATCCAGGCCGACATGTTGCCACCAGTGCGCGGGCTGCGCAGTTGGCCGGAGAACGCGTAGAGCGGTTTGGCGGCCGTGACCCCCGGCACTGCGCGCGCTTGGTTCAACACATCACGCGCAAGCCACGGCGGCGAAAACGCGAGCGACGCGTACTGCGGCGCCGTCAAGAAGATATCGGCGTCGAGCGCTCCAGGAATGCTAACCGCACTGTCGTACAACGCATTGCGAAAGCCGAGCTGCATAAACATCAAGATGATCGCAACGCACACACCGACCAAGCCGCCAATCGCGCTCGGCCCGCGATGCACCAATTGCCGAAACGCGAGGTAAGCAGATAGCTGCAACATCAGGGTGCAGTCGCCGCAATGCGGACCGTCATCTCACTCCACACCACCGGAGGCATGGGATCCGTCGGCACGATCTCCACCTCGATCACGCGCGCATCGCGCCCGATTAGGACGTCGGAGCTAGGCCGGCGCTGGCGAAACACCGTGGATGCAATCCGTTCAACCCGTCCATTGACCGTGCCGCTCAGCATCGGCCCACTCATCGTCACGCTCTGCCCAACCCGAACCCGCCCAATCGCCGTCTCGCCCACCTCAGCAATCACCATCAGGCGGCTGAGGTCGCCGATTTGCAGCAAACCTTCGGCTTCCAGCGCCTCTCCCTCTCGCACCATCACCATCAACACAGTGCCGGCGATCGGGCTGCGGATTTCGCTGCGATCGAGGTCCGCCCGCGCCTTCTCAACCAGCGCACGCTGGGTATCGACGCGCGTTGCTGCCACCACGGCGTCAATCCCGCGGTGCTCACTCAGACTGCGCAGGCGCCATTCTGCTTGGTCGAGGGCATGGCGGGCTTGGTCCATCTGGGTGCGACGGGTTTGTTCCTGCTCGCTCGCCGCGACCCCGCGGCCGACCAGCGCGCGGGTGCGCTCGAAGTCAGTGCGGGCTTGGCGCCACTCCACATCCCGCTGCCGTACCAGGGCATGCTGCGTCTCGATGTCGGAAGCTTTGGCCGGCGCCTGGATCTGCGCCAGCGTCTGCTCAGCCTCAGCCAAGCGCCGCTCTTCAACCGAGAGCGCTGCCGCAAGCGCGGGGCGCGCGTTGGTGTGCGCGATCACGGCACCGGCTTCCACACGGTCGCCCTCGCGCACATACAGCCGCTCAATGACGCTGCCGGATTGGCCTTGCAGCGTGCGCACGCGGCTCGCTGGCTCAATGCGTCCGCGCGCGACCACAGCATTGCTTGACGCGGTCGCAGACGATGCGCTGGTACGCGGCGGCTGTGCGGCGGGCCACAACGCGTAAGCGCCGAGCCCGACACCCGCCGCCACGCCAAGACCGATCAGCAGCGCTGTCACTCGCATCATGGTTGGTCACCTCCCTGATCTATCCAGTCCTGCGCCGAAGCGGCGGCCTAGTCTGGTGACCCCGAATGTCCGCACACGCCGCGGGAAGTACTTGATTTCAGGAGCGACATTCAAGGGCATCATCGCGTGTCGGCGCAAAAGAGGGACGATCAGTCTGCAGCGCTTCAAGCTCAGCAGTCAAAAAGGGAAATTTTGCGTTTTTGTAAGTATAAAAATATTGCGACACTATAGTAGACGCCCTCCCACCCTAACGTCTTGACAGTGGTGGCGGAAATCGGTGTATTGCGGCCTGCTCGGATGGCTCGGCGGTTTTTTGCGGTTAGAGCAGGCGGAGGAACAGCTGTCTTGGATCATCGTGATGCTGCTCCGTACACCACGCGGCCTTGGCCGTTGGTGCGCACCGCGATTGTCAATGGCCTCAGGCTCCACCGACCGCTCACGCTCTATGGATTGACCGAGCTGGACGTCACGCGCCCGGTCGAGCGGTTTGCGGAACTGCGCCGCACGCACCGCATCGCCGTGTCGCTGACCGCCCACCTCGCTTGGTGTCAGGCTCATATGCTCACCCGGCATCCCGGCCTCAACACCTTTCGGCGCGGCAAGCAGCTGCTGACCTTTCACGATATCGACGTGGCAGTCGCGATGGATCGCCGCCTGCCAGATGGCACTCGGTATGCCGGTGCGGGCACGGTGCGCGCGGCACAACGCCTGTCACCGGCGGAACTGGCGCTCGAACTCCGGCGCCTCACCCGCGCTGATCCAACCGCCAGCCCGGAAGTGCGCCGCCGGCGCCGGTTCGCTGCGCTGCCGAGCTGGCTGCAGCGCGTGCTGCTCTGGCGCATTGCGCGCGATCCCGAGGCGCTGCGGCAGATCTATGGCACCACCGGCCTATCCGCGGTCGGATCTGGGGCAACTGCCACGGCATCCCTGCACGTGATCGCACCGAACCCGTTCACCTTAGCGATCCTCGCAAGCCCCATGGTGCGCACGCCGCAGGCTGACGGCGGCTTTGCCTGCCGCGTGCCGGTTACCATGGCGATGGACCACGCCATCATGGACGGCGCTGACGCGGCAGCCGCGCTGGTGACCCTCGCCGATCTGTACGCCTCTGCGGACATGTGGACGGATGCAGAGGCCGAGAAACTTGTCGCTCATGCACGGCACGCCCCATGAGTGTGCGCCTGGAAGATCGACCGCATCGGCACTGGCTGCTGGGTGATCTGCCAGCGCTTCAGCGCTCGCCCCACCGAACTTCGGCGGCGGTTGCGCGCGCCGGCGCGGGTAGCGGGTGGCTGCGACTTGGTCCGCGGCGGTGGCTGGTGGTCAGTGATCCAGCGCAGATTCGCGAGGTGTTGGTGACCCAGGCAGCGAGCTTCGGACGCGCCTTCCAGACGCGCAATATCGCGCGCGTGCTGGGGCAGGGTGTGCTGACCAATGAGGGCAAGGCCTGGTCAAGCCGCCGCCGCCACATCGCAAGCGCCCTTTACGGTCCGGCACTCGACAATATGACCGCACGCACCGAAGTGGCGGCAGCGCAGATGCTGGAACGCCTGGATACGGCCGCCGCAGCAGGCGCACCCGTGAGCCCAAGCGAAGTCACGGCCCTCGTTGCCCAAAGCGTGATCGCAGATACGCTGTTCGGCCAAGCCTTCTCCGATGCCGTGGCTGCACGCTTGGTTCAGATGGTACGCGACGCTGCGGTCGCGGTGCGCACCTGCAACATTGCGCTGCTACAGCTTCCGCAATGGCTGCCGATTGCTCGGCACCGCCAGATCGCCGCGATTCGCCACGCGTTCGATGCGGAGGTTGCGGGCGCGATTGCGGCAGCCGCGCCGGGGGCGTTGGTGACCACAATTGCGGCACTCAAAGACCCGGATAGCGGAGCCCCAATCTCCGCATCAAATCTGATCGACGAGATCAAGACCCTGCTGGTTGCCGGGTTCGAGACCACGAGCAGCGCCCTTGCGTGGAGCCTGCTGCTGCTTGGCGCAGATCCGGAAGCGCAAGCCCTGCTGTACGACGCTGTCGCAAGCGACGATCCTGAACCAGTTGTGCGCGCAATCGTGCAGGAAAGCCTGCGGCTGTACCCGCCGATCTATGCCATCCCGCGCGAGGTGCGTGCGCCCGTGACCATCGGTGGTCACCCGCTGCGCGTTGGCCAAGTGGTCCTGGTCTCGGTGTTTGGTGCCCACCGTGATCCAGCTCTCTGGGCTGAGCCGGATTGTTTCCGACCCCAGCGCTTCCTTGGCACTGACTGGCCGCGCGCCGCCTGGCTGCCGTTCGGCGGCGGCGCGCGCAGCTGCCTTGGTGCAGAATTCGCGATCACCGAGCTGACACGCTTGCTCATCCTGCTCGGGCGCCGATACCGGTTCTCGGCTGATCGGGCGGCGATTGCCAATCCGGCAGCGGAGCGAGCCTTCATCTCGCTGACCCCCGCACCCGAGGTGCTGTTGCACGTGGAGCGGCGCCCATGAGTCCCGTAGCCGCCACCCTGCAACGGCTCGATGCCAATGATCCAGCCACCATCGAGCACTATGAACGGCTGATCTACAGATCCTTCAGTGTGGTTGAAAAGCAGGCCCTGCTCCGCCGCCTGTGGAGCTGGGACGATGCCGACAAGCGCATTCGCACCCGCATCCCGTACAGCGATCAGCGCCTTTACTACATGGCAGGCGAGAGAGGCGTTACCACCGGCCTGTCAGTGAATGTGGCATTGCACCGGCAGCAGTGCGCCACCTTCGGCTTTCAGATTCCAAGCGATGCGCCGCAGCCCGTAGAGTTCTTGGCCATGTTCTCCCTGCCAGCTCAGGATCTGCGCGCCTGGTGCGAGCTGACCGCGGCGGTGTGGCAGGACCTCGCCAAGGATGGCTATCGCTCCGGCTGGGCCACCACGGCACCCAAGCCGCTGCCGTTCTACCGCCGCATGGGGGCGACCTTACGCGACAGCGCTGTGATCGACGGTGAAGAGCGCTTGCTGTTCTCTTTCGACATCTCGCAGCCGCCCTGGTCAACAGCGCGGCAAAAGCGCTAACGCCACACCCCCCTACGAACCCTAGCCAACGCGCCCCGGGTCGTGGCAGCGTGTTGACAAGACCCGACGCGCTGTAGGGATAGTCCGTCGGGCGGGGATGGGGGGAAGCGATGCAGACCAACGGGGACGGGGCAATATGATCCGGGTGCGCAGCCAGCAGGATCTGGTTGGCGGCTTGGCGCTGGTGGGCTTAGCGGCCCTGGTGCTGCTGCTGATCCAGGACCTGCCAATGGGCCGGGCCACCCGCATGGGGCCAGCCTATGTGCCAACCTTGCTTGCCTACGGCATGGGTGGGCTCGGGGTGATACTGGCACTGCGATCCTTCTTCATGGGCGATGATCAGATCGAAGCTTGGTCGTTCAAGCGCTTGGCCATTGTGCTCGGCGCGTTGATCGTCTTTGGGCTGACCTTGCGCCCCCTCGGCCTCGGGATTGCGGCGTTTCTGCTCACCTTCATCTCCGCCTTCGCCGCCGAAGATGCGAAGTGGAAGGAGAGCGCGCTGTTCTCCCTGGGCCTGTGCGTGTTTGCCGTCGTCGTGTTCATCCAGGGCCTCGGCATGCCGCTGAGCATCTTGCCGAGGGTGTTGCTCTAATGGATCTCTTTGCCAATCTGATCAATGGCTTCGCGGTTGCCGCCTCGCCGATCAACTTGTTCTTCTGCCTGATCGGTGCCCTGCTGGGCACGCTGATCGGCGTGCTGCCGGGCATCGGGCCGGTCGCCACCATCGCCATGCTGTTGCCGATCACGTTCAACCTGGAGCCAGTCTCCGCGTTGATCATGCTGGCCGGTATCTTCTACGGCGCGCAGTATGGGGGGTCGACCACGGCGATCCTGGTCAACATGCCAGGGGAAGCCTCTTCGGTCGTGACCGCGATCGATGGCTACCAGATGGCCCGTAAGGGCCGGGCTGGGCCAGCGCTTGCGATTGCGGCAATCGGGTCGTTCATCGCCGGATCGTTCGCGACCGTGCTAGTAGCACTTCTCGGCGCGCCGCTCACCCGGGCGGCCCAGCAGTTCGGGCCGGCTGAGTACTTCGCGCTGATGGTCGTCGGCCTGATCGCGGCGATCGTGCTCGCCTCCGGCTCGGTCGTGAAGGCGATTGCGATGGTGTTCTTGGGCCTGATGTTGGGGGCCGTCGGCACCGATATCGAAACCGGCCAAGACCGCATGACCTTCGGCATCCCAGAACTGTCCGACGGCATTGGCTTTGTCACCATCGCCATGGGCGTGTTCGGCATCGCCGAGATTTTGAAGAACCTAGAGCAGACCTTCAGCCGCTCGGTGCTGAACCAGAAGATCACCGGGTTGATGCCAACCCGGGCGGATTTGAAGGAAGCCGCCCCCGCGATCATCCGCGGCACGCTTTTGGGTTCCGTGCTCGGGGTATTGCCGGGCGGTGGGGCGACCTTGTCGGCGTTCGCGGCCTACAGCTTGGAAAAGAAAGTCTCCAAGAACAAAGCCGAGTTCGGCAAGGGTGCGATCGGCGGGGTCGCGGCCCCAGAGAGCGCCAACAATGCTGGCGCGCAGACCTCGTTCATTCCACTGCTTACCCTGGGTATTCCGCCTAACGCTGTGATGGCGCTGATGGTG
>JAAFHH010000122.1 GCA_013297545.1 Alphaproteobacteria bacterium | reverse complement strand
GCTGAGCACCGTCGGCCCGCGCTTTGATCGAGTAGAGCGAGCACTCAGGGCTGATGGCGATGGTCTTGCTTTGCGAGCCGATCCGACCGCGCTGGCACCTGAACGGCTGCTTGTATTTGAGGTGCGTGGCTCCGTCCAGGGCTTTGCACAGGCTGTGCGGCGGATACCTGGCCTTGATCTCATCGACGAAGACGAGATTGACGATCGCGAGCAGACTGATGAGGTCGATGACTTAGAGGATGGTGCAACACTTACTGATGCGAAGTCAGGTACGACACTTTACTTGCTGGTGCCAGATCTCCAGGGATTAAGTCAGCTTCTCAGTCTATGGCGGGAATGGAAGGAATCAGGCGAAGTCCAAGGACGCGCACCATGGCGAAATCTATTCAAGCGGCTCCGCGACCTGCGCCCCTGGGGACCACAGGATCGTGTGCGCGATGTTGATCAACGCGCACTGCTCGATGATCTGCAGGACTGGCCTGAGGATCGCCCCGTTCGCTTGGAGCTAGAACTGATTCATCGTACCAGTTCCGATCATCGTGGCCGCAGCGAGCAGAGCATCACACGCGCTTTGGTCGGTGTCGGAGGTAAAATTGTCTCGCGCAGCGAGATCCCGGCGATTGCATACCACAGCTTGCTTGTTGATTTGCCCAAGGCAGCTGTTCAGCAGATTGTTGACCGAGACGTTGCCGGTCTCGCAGGGCGCGACGAAATCCAATCCATCCGACCTCAGAGCCTGGTCAAGATCGACGCGACCGCCGATTCCGAGGCCGGAGTGCCTTCTCCCCCGGTCGGTGATCTTGAGGAACCAATCCTAGCATTGTTAGACGGAGTTCCGATTGCACAGCACCCAGAACTCCAAGGCCGATTGAGTATTGATGATGCATTCGGCCTGGAGCCAATTACACCGGTTGCTCAGCGCTTTCACGGCACTGCCATGGCGTCGCTTCTGGTGCATGATGATCTGAACCAACGTGGCCCAGCATTGCCGCGCCGGATATTGGTCATGCCGATCCTGGCTGGAGAAGACCAGTTTCTTAGAGATCGGCTGGTGTGTGACATGATTTATAGCGCCGTGGTACGCATGGTGGCTGGAGTTGAGGCCACTGCCCCGTTGGTGCTGATCGTCAACCTTTCAATTGGTATTAACACTCTGCGTTTCTACGGGCAGATGTCTCCGTTTGCGCGGTTGCTGGATTGGCTCGCGAGTACCTATGGTATTCTGTTTGTCGTCAGCGCAGGCAATTGTACAGAGGCCATTGAGTTACCAGATATCCTGACGACTATTGAGTTCGATGGCGTGAGCGGGCAAGCGCGTGAATCCATGACTCTGCAGCGTGTTGCGGCGGAGCGAGCAACCCGCCGACTGTTGTCACCCGCGGAAACGGTGAACGGACTGACCGCTGGCGCGCTCAACCACGATGCCGTTCCTAAATTCTCCATACCAGCTGCGCAGAACTACGATCCGTTCCCATCAAAGCGCATGTCGAACCCGTCAAGCGCACTCGGGCCTGGGTTTTCCAACGCAGTAAAGCCGGATGTCCTGCTGCCGGGCGCGCGTGAGCGCCTGACACTAAAGCCCGGTCCGGTCATGCGTGCTCAACCGGGTGGGGCGAGCCGTTGGGCTGGCCTGAAGGTAGCGGCACCACCGCGCGACGGGGATCTGTCAAACCTTGGCTTTTCCAATGGCACGAGCGCTGCCGCAGCGCTGCTATCCCGTACCGCCCATCGTGTTCACGACGCTCTACAGTCAGCTTACGGCCAAGGGTTTCTAAATCTGCCGAAGCAACAGCGGGCCGTGCTGCTCAAGGCGCTATGCGTGCATCCGGCGCGGTGGCCGGAGGAGACCGCGGAGTGGATTATCGCCACCCTGGGTGCCCAAGGTAAGCACGTTCGAAACAAGGACGAGGTGCGTCGGTTCATTGGCTTTGGCGTGCTTGACGCGGACCGAGCCGTCACCTGTGCGGCTGACCGCGCTTCGTTTTGGGCATCCGGGATGATCAGTGCTGGGCAGATGCTTAAGATTTCGGTACCCATCCCCGTGTCGTTCACTGCGCAGGCGCGCCTCCACACAATCAGCGCGACGCTGGCTTGGTTCACACCACCGACACCAGGGCGGCAGAGCTACCGAGCCGTTAGGTTGGAGATACTTGAGCCCGACAGCATAAAGTCGCTCGGCGTTCTGTCGGCCAAGGAGCAACCCGACAAGAACCAGACCAAGCGGGGCACTGTGTTCAGTCGGCGGTGGGAGGGAAGCAAGGCGGCAGCCCTGACATCTGATGGTACGTTCGTCTTGGGAGTCCAGCGCAATCCCGACCTCGGTACTCCGACTGACAATGCTATTCCTTTCGGCCTAGCTGTCACTGTCGAGATGCCAGGTGTGGTGACGATCTACGATCAGGTGCGTACTCGGACCGAAGTGGTACCTCCAATCCGCGTGCCATGATGGGCGTACAGATGAACATCTGCGCGGCCGGTGCGATCGGTCGGTGTCATGGGCGATGGTCGGACCTACGACCATGTGCTGGCCCTGCGCGCCGTCACCTCAACCGACGGCATGACGGCCGACAGCTATCCCTTCGAGCACGCGTTCCTGGCCCACGTGGCAACGCGGATCGTGAACGAAGTGCGCGGGATCAATCGGGTGGTGTACGACGTGACGTCGAAACCACCGGGGACGATTGAGTGGGAGTAGGGGGCAGTGCGCCAGCGCATTCACATGCCCGCTCGAAGTCGCACTGGTTCGCTTTAACCCAGGCTGTAAACTCGCTATCCTCGTTTCATGCGAACACTGAGCGTTCAGGCCGCGGATCAAGCATTTGCCACTCTCCTCGCTGAGGTAGAGGGCGGTGCAATTGTGCAGATCACCCGCGATGGTCGGGCGGTTGCTGAGCTTCGGCCACCGGCTGCTGGCGTTCACGATGATCCGGCCTGGCGGGAGCGCTATGATCGGATGGTGGAGCAGATGGCGTTGTGGCAGGAGGTCGGCTACCGCGTTGGCACTATCACTGCGGACGACAAGTACGGTGACGCGCCAGTCTGATCCACGAGTACTGTTCTGCGGCGGAAGCCGGTGATGCCAGTCCGCTGTTCGCTCGACAGCAACATTTTGATCTATGCGGCCCTCGAACCCGGTTCAGAGAAGGGCCAGCGAGCGGCTGACGTCATCCGAATGGCAGCACCTCATGGCGTGCTCGCCGTGCAGGCGCTGTTGGAGTTCATCGCCGTTGTCCGACGCAGAGCGCCAGAGCTCACGGCAAGAGCCGTCGACCAGGCGGCAGCCTGGGCAACGGTCTTTGAGATCGCGCCAACGGATGCGGCAGTGTTGGCTGGGGCTTCGCGCTTGGTAACGGCACATCGATTTCAGGTGTGGGACGCGGTGATCTGGTCCGCGGCTCGGGCCGCAGGCGCAACCGTGCTCGTTACCGAGGATTTACAGGACGGGCTCACGCTTGAAGCGATGACCGTCATCAACCCGTTTCAGCGCAGCTCCGCCGAAATCGAAGCACTGCTGACTGCCTGACAGCTGACAGCACGTTAATGGTGCGAAAGTTAGAAACGCATCGGTTCGGCTGGAGGATGGCGGCACCCCTGCTCAAGGGCTTCGACATCGGCGTTGGTGAGGCCGATCGCTTGGGCGCGCGCTACCAAGGCGGTGCCGAGCCGGCGGCGTTCCGGCGGGCGCTCGGCGGTCTCCAAAATCGCTCGATGTATCTCATCGGGCAGGTCGCGAATGGTAACGGCAGCCGTGATAGCACCTCAGGCTCATTGCAAGCGATGCCAGCACACTACGCCACGGCCTATCGGCTCACAAGATTGCGAGCGCGGCGCCGGCCCGCGGCAGTGGCCGGGTAGGAGGTCGTCCAGAGCGATACACAGTGTGTATCTCACTATGCTAGGATCCAACGGCACCGCACCGGAGGCATCCCTGATGACCCAAGCTGAAAAGACCACCACCCGCGCGGTCAACCTGCGTCTGCGCGAGGATGTGCGCGGCCTGATCGACCGCGCCGCAGCCGCGCAGAGCAAGACACGATCGGAGTTCATGGTCGACGCCGCGCGCCGGGCGGCGGAAGACGCGGTGCTTGATCAGACGTTGGTGCGCGTCGACCAAGCGACATGGACACACTTCCAGGCGCTGCTCGACCGGCCACCGGCGTCAGAGGGGTTTAATCGGCTGATGGCGGCGCGCAAGCCCTGGGCAAGATGATGCTGAAGGCTCCGGAGGTGCTTGGCCCTCACCATCATCTTGATGGCTTTGTGTCCGGTGTCGCGACCCTCGATGAGTGGCTGAAGCGCCGAGCGAGACCCAACCAAGCGGCAGGGGGATCGCGGACCTATGTGGTGGCGTCCGACACCCGCGTTGTTGGCTACTACGCGCTGGCGTCGGGTGCGCTGGCGCTCGGCTCTGCGCCGGGTCGCGTGAAGCGAAACATGCCAGATCCGATTCCGATGGCGATCCTCGGGCGGCTCGCGGTCGACCAGGCGTTTCAGGGCCAGGGGTTGGGTGCCGCGCTGCTGCAGGATGCTGTGCTGCGTGTCCACCAAGCAGCCGCAATCATGGGCATCCGCGGTGTGCTGGTGCACGCGCTGTGTGATGCCGCGCGACGCTTCTACGAGCATCACGGGTTTGTGGCCAGCCCGACAGACCCGATGCTGCTGGTGCTATCGGTCACCACGGCTGACTGAGCGGGCTCCAACCCCGCATGGGTCACCCGCCAGATCGGCAGCGCCAGCCGCAACAGCGCCACCCCCGCCGCGGTGATCGTGACGGTTCGCGCACGGCGGTCTTGGCTGTCGGCTGCGATCTCGACCCAGCCCTGCCGCTCCAGCGGCTTCAACGCTGCCGTCAGCGACGTGCGGTCCATCACCAGGAGAACCGCGAGCCGGCTGATCGTCGGCGGCTCCGGCTGGTTCAAGGCCATCAGCAAGGAGAACTGGGTGTTGGTCAGCCCGAGAGGGCGGAACGCGCGGTCAAACAGGCGCGCCAGCCGGCGGGCTTCGCGCTGGGCGTGGAAGCACCGGCAGGTCGCGGCGACGTCCGTGACTGTCTTCAAAGGCAGCAGGGTGATCATTGACCCGGGCATTATACGTTGATATCAACCTATCTCGTCAATCCCAGGAGAGCCCGATGCCGACCGCTGATCTGCCCTATGTCGATGGCTTCGTCGCCGCTGTGCCGACGGCGAATCGTGATGCGTATGTGCGCCACGCCGAAGTCGCCTCGGCGGTGTTCAAGGAATACGGCGCGACCGGCGTGGTGGAATGCTGGGGGGACGATGTGCCCGATGCCGTCGTCACCTCCTTGCCGATGGCGGTCAAGCTGGAGGCGGGCGAGACCGTGGTGTTTTCCTGGATCACCTGGCCCTCGAAGGCCGCCCGCCAAGCCGGTTGGCAGAAGATCATGGCCGATCCGCGCATGCAGCCTGATGTCAATCCGATGCCGTTCGACGGCAAGCGGATGATCTATGGCGGCTTTCAAATGATCCTGCAGGGGTGAGGGACCAGGGCACCCGCTGGATTGCTGTGGATTCGCCGCTCGCTGACCGGTAGCATTCCAGGCGATGGCACGGGTTTTTGGTCTTCTGGTTGGAGTGGCGTTGGCGGTGGCGGGTGTGTCGCTGCCGGCCCACGACGTGCGCGCGCAAACCGATGAGCGCGATCAGCGCGGGGCCTACCGCGATCAGCTGCGCCGGGATCTGGCCGCACGCCAAGCGTTGCTGGTCCAGCAAGAGGCGCGGCTGGCCGAACTCAGCAAGCGGCTGGCCGACGCCCACGCGGCCTTGGTGCCAAAGCCGGTAGAAGAAAAGCCTGACGGGGAAGAGGGTACTCCGACGCCGCCGCGGCGCCCGGCACCGACGGCTGGCGGTGGGGGTGAGCGTTCGGCACAGCTTGAACGGCTGACCTACGAAGTCAATGTCTCGCGCTCCGAAATCAACCTGACGCGCCAGCAGATCGACATGCTGCAGGGCCTGATCAACCGGACCCGCTAAATCTCAATCCACCGGTTCGGGCGCGGCAGTTCGGCCATGCGCCGGTGTGGATTTGGGATCGTACGCTCGACCTGTCGCACCGGCACGAAGCCCGCGCGCTGGTACATCGGCAGCGCCTTTGGGCTGTCGAGGGTGCAGGTGTTGACGCGCAGCAAGGCTGCCCCTTCATCGAACGCCTGATGGATCGCTTGGTCGAGCAGCCAGGGCCCGAGCCGCTTGCCGGTCGCCTCCGGCACTAGGCCGAAATAGGCCAAGTCGAAGCCTGGCTGCTCGCTGCGGTCGAGTTCGAAGTAGCCGACGGGTTCGCCCGCGAGGTAGAGCACATGGATGCTGACACCGGGGTGCTCCAGGATCGCCGCCAAGTCTTCCGTCGGCATCAGCCGGCGTTCGAACCAGATCCAGGCATCACCCACGGACGCATAGAGATAGCGGTAGAACCGCACACTCGGGCTGTCGCAGCGCAGCAACGTGACCGGCAGGGCCGGACGGGGGGCGGAGGGACGGGTTGGCCGGGCCGCCATCTCCAGGTAGGTGACCGTGTAGGTCAAGTCTTCGGCGAGCGCGCTCATGCGCTCACCACCGGGCGCGCGGGGTCGCTGCCCCAATCACTCCACGACCCGTCGTACACCACCACCTCCGGCAGACCCGCAACCGCAGCCGCGAGTGCTAAGATGCACGCCGTGACCCCCGACCCGCAGCTGGCGATGGCCGTGCCGTCGTAATGTGCTTGCAGGATCCGGCGCAGCTCCGCGGGTGGTTTCAGCGTGTAGTCCTGCTCGAGCAGTTGGCCGTAGGGCAGGTTGATGGCACCCGGCATGTGGCCGGAGCGCACACCGGCGCGTGGCTCCGGCGCCGTGCCAGCGAAGCGATCGGCCGCGCGCACATCGATGACCGGTTGGCCGGCCGCGAGGGCGGCTGCCACACCGTCGCCATCGGTGATCAAGGCCGGGGTCAGCGCCGCCTGGAACGTGGCTGGAGCAGGGGTTGGCAGCGCGGCCGTGATGGCGCGGCCTTCCGCCCGCCATTTGGGCAGCCCGCCATCGAGCACGGCGACTGATGCGAATCCGAACAGCCGAACCATCCACCAAGCGCGGGCGGCACTCAGCAGGCCGAAGCCATCGTAGGCGATAATCGGCCGGTCCATGCCGATGCCGAGGGCAGCGATCGCTGCCGCAAACGCGTCGGCCGCCGGCACCATGTGTGGGCGTGGATCGCTAGTGTCTGCGATCCGATCGATATCGAAACGAACCGCACCCGGGATGTGGCCCGCGGCGTATTCTGCATTGGCGTCGCGCTTTTGGGCGGGCAGGTAGTAGCTCGCGTCAACAATCGCGACCTCACCGAGGTGATCGGCGAGCCACTGGGTCGAGACAATCGGGCCGGGCAGAGACAGCATCGGGCGACTTCCTGAAGGGAACGCCTTGCATTTCCTGAGGCCAGCGGGCATCCGTCAAGAGCTTAGCCAGACCATGGGGGACCGATGCCGGTACTGCACCTCTTGCGCCACGCCAAAGCGGTGCGCGACGCACCCAGCGACAAGCTGCGCGCACTTGCCCCGCGCGGCCACGCGGACAGCGGCTTGCTGGCCGGCGAACTCGCCGAGCTTGGGCTGCGGCCAGAGCTGATTCTGTGCTCGACCGCGACCCGCACCCGCGAGACCCTCGCCCACCTGACCGGGTTTCTCGCCCCTGCGACCGAAATCCTGTTCGAAGACGGCCTCTACTTGGCGGAGCGCGCAGCGCTGGTCCAACGGCTCGCCAAGCTCAGCGGCGACGTCAGCGAAGCGATGCTGATCGGCCACAATGATGGGCTGTGGGAAGCCGCGCGCTGGCTCACCGGTGCCGGTGATCCCGTGCAGCGCCGCGCCCTGGATGTTGGGTTACCAACCCTCGGCATGGTCACCCT
>JAAFHH010000121.1 GCA_013297545.1 Alphaproteobacteria bacterium | reverse complement strand
GCCACATGGTGGGCTTGGTCTTCGAGCCACAGGCTGCGGCCGATGCCATCGACCAGGCGTGCCGTGCCAAACTTCATGCCGCTGATCGATCCGCCCGACAGCCCGGCACTCGGCATCGCCCCGAAGGTGAAGTTGTGCAGGCGGGCGAGGTGGGGGGCGGTATGCCCCGGCTTTGCCGTATGGGAGAAGTCACCGCCGAGGTAGGGGAAGGTGGCGAGCACTGGGTCAGTCGCATCGGCCGGTGGCGTGTAGCAGTCCCCCCAGGTCGCGATATCCTGGTGGATGGCGGCCAGTTCCGGCCGGCGGGCGAGGTCGACGACGAAGCCAGTGCCGAGGATCAGCTGATCACACGGTGGTACCGGCGGGCTCGCCAGACCGCGGATACCCGATGCCGTGACCTCCGCACCCTGCCAGTCGACGCCGGTGTGCAGTTTGAAGTGCGAGAATTTCCGGCAGCGGCTGATGGACTCCGCCGTCGGCGGCTGGTTCATCGTCCAGATCTGGCGCATCATCTGCCACTTCGCGGCGTCCGGCAGCGCCCAGTAGTGCTTTAGGAATCCCGTCTGTTCCATCCAGCGATAGGGATTGACCCGCGGCAGCTGGCGGCGCCTGGCGTAGAGCCGCACTTCCGCAGCCCCCGCTTCCAGCGCGGTTGCCGCACAGTCGAAGGCAGAGGCTCCGGCGCCGAGGACCGCCAAGCGCTGACCCTGAAAGCGGCGGTAGTCCACCAGGTCAGAGGTGTGGATGTAGCGCTCCGGCGGCAGATCCCGGCGCACCCAGGCCGGTACCTCCCACGCACCCGAGCCTTCAATCCCGGTCGCCAGCACCACGCGGCGCGCTTGGACGGTGGACCCGTCACTCAGCGGCACGCGCCAGAGTGCGCCTACAGGCTCGATCGCGCCAACGCTGACACCGTGGCGGACTGGCACGCCGGTGACCGTGCGGAACCAATCGAGATAGGCCTGCCAGTCGAGCCGACCGATCTTGCCAAGGCTCGCCCACGCCTCTGCCCCATAGCGCGCAGTGTACCACGCCTGCGGCGTCAAGTTCGGCTGGCCGAGGTCGGGGCCGGTGACGTGCTTCGGCGTGCGCAGGCTCGGCATACGCGCGAAGGTAGCCCAGGGGCCTTCCTGGCCGGGTTCGGCTTGGTCGAGCACTAGCACCCGGTCGATCCGGTCGCGTTTGAGCGCGAAGGCAGCCGCCAAGCCGCCTTGGCCAGCACCGATCACCGCGACGTCCAGCACCTCCTCGCGCCCCGCGACCCACGGCTTGTTCGGGTACGCCGTGCGCGCGAGGTCTTGGGCGATGGTGGCTTCGAGATCGGGCAAGCCCATGGGATCAGCTCCCGGTCGCGATCGTGGTCGGCTGGTTCGAGCGGGTCGCCCAGCCGGTGAACCGCCGCTCCAGCAGTGCGAATAGCACGTACATCACGATGCCCAAGGCGGCGATCACCACCAGACCCGCGAACACCAGCGGGATCTGGAAGCGGCTGGACGCCTGGATCATCAAGTAGCCAATGCCCTCGTTCGCAGCCACGGTCTCGGAAATGACCGAGCCAACGAAGGCGAGCGTGATCGCCACTTTCAGCGAGGCAAACAAGTACGGCATCGCCCGCGGCAGGCCGACTTTCATCAAGATGTCCCGCCGCTTGGCACCGAGCGAGCGCAACACGTCGGAGAGCTCAGGCTCCACGGTCGCGAGGCCGGTCGCGACGTTCACTACGATCGGGAAGAACGAAATCATGAACGCCGTGATCACGGCCGGCACCGTGCCGATGCCGAACCACACGACCAGCACCGGCACCACCGCGACCTTGGGCACGGAATTGAAGCCGATCAGCACCGGGTAGAGCCCATTGTAGACCAGCCGCGATGAGCCGATCGCGATGCCAAGCAGCACGCCGAACACGACTGCAATCGCAAAGCCGACCACGGTGGTGAACAGCGTGTGCAGCGCATGGGTCCAGATCGGCCCGTGGAAGCGCACCAGGGTCTGCCAGACTTCCCAGGGTCCCGGCAGTATGAAGCTCGGCACCTTGAAGGCGATGACGGCGATTTCCCAGATCAGCACCATGCTGAGGGTCACCAGCCACGGCATCGCGAGTTCCACCCGCCGCGTGCGGGAGAGCGACTGCCACTTCATGCCGCCACCTCGTGCACCGGCACCGGGCTTTTGCCCTGGCGCACCAGACTGATTTCTTCGCGCAGGCGCTGGGTGATGTCGACGAAGTCTTTCTCGAACGTGGTGGCCAGCGTGCGCGGTCGGGGCAGGGGGACGGTGTGATCCGACACGATGCGGCCCGGCCGGTTCGACATCACCAGCACCCGGTCCGCCAAGAACACCGCTTCGCGCAAGTCGTGGGTGACCAGGATGCAGGTGAAACGCTGCTGCAACCAGACGTCCTGCAGGACCGCCCACAGTTCCTCACGCGTGAACGCATCCAGCGCGCCGAACGGCTCATCCAGCATCAAGAGTTCGGGTTCATGGATCAGCGACCGGCAGAGCGAGGCGCGCTGCTGCATACCGCCGGAGAGCTGATAGGGTGGCTTGTCATCAAAGCCGGTGAGCCCAACCGTCGCCAACAGCCTCTGCGCCTTCGCGACATAGGCTGCCTTGTCAGACCGCAGGCGCGAGCGGTGCGGCTCGACGATCTCCAGCGGCAGCATGACGTTGGCCAAGGTTGAGCGCCACGGCAGCAGGGTCGGGTTCTGGAACGCCATACCGACGATCTTGAGTGGCCCGTCAACTTCCCGGCCCGCCACTTCGATCGAGCCTTCGGACGGCGGCACCAGACCGGTCACCAGCTTCATCAGCGAGGATTTGCCGCAGCCCGATGGGCCAACCACGGCGACGAACTCGCCCTTGGCAACGCCAAGCGTGCACTGTTCCAAGGCGGCCGTGCCGGCGCCACTATCGGCGCCGGCATAGGTCAATCCCACCTTGTGCAGATGAACGAACGGGTGGGTCACGTTTAGCGCGGGATCCGCCGCTCGGCGACCGGCGGCAGGAACTTCGGATCGTAGATATCGGCTGCGGGCAGCGGGCGTTCGATGTTGAACGAGGTGCGCACAGTGTCGATCGCGGCTTGCAGGCGCGTGGTGTCGACTTCCGAGATGCCGGTCGAGCGCACGTGCGGGGTCAGCATCAGCTCGTTGATCGACATCAGCATGCGGTCCTTTTCGATGCGTGGATCGGCCAGCGGGTCGCGGCGCACAAGCGCTGCAATCGCGGCATCCGGGTTCGCGATGGCATCGAGGTGACCCTTGATGACCGCGCGCAGGGTGCCGGTGACCGCCCGCGGATTGGCTTCCGCCCAAGCGCGTGTGGTCAAGATCGAGGAGGACAGCAGGGCCACGCCGAAATCTTGGTAGCGCATGGTCACCATGTCAGCATCCGCCACGCCGGCCGCGCGCAGCGACAGAATGCCGGAGGTGGTAAAGCCGGTGATCGCATTGGCCTGGCCCTGCACCAGCATGGTCTCGCGCAGCTGCGGCGTGACGGTCATCCAGCGCACACTGTCCAGCGCGAGGCCGGTTGCACGCGCAAATGCCGGGAACAGCTGGCGGCCCGCGTCGACTTCCGGTGCCGCCAAGGTCTTGCCAACAAGATCGGCCGGCCGGGTGATGTTCTGGCGCCGTAGGGTCATCACGGCCAGCGGCGAGGCGTCGTAGAGGATCGCAACCGCGATCAGATCAACACCCGGTTCTTGCGCCTTCAAGCGGATCGTTGGGTTGATGTCGGCAAAGCCGATGTCGTAGGTGCCGGCGCGGATTTTCAGCGGCACGTCGCCAGAACCAAAGCCCCGGTCCATGGTGACATTGATGCCTTCTTGGGCAAAATAGCCGCGCTCGACCGCGAGCAAGAACGGCGCTTGTGGGCCTTGGAACGCCCAATCCAAACTGAAGCGCACGGGGGTCGGCGCTTGGGCGAGGGCGGGCAAGGCAGTGGTCGACAGCGCCAATGCCAACAGCGGCGCGCGCAAAGCTCGGTTCATTCGGGATCCTTTCAGCGGCGATAAGGTCGGTTGCTGCAGATGACTGCAACGCTCATGCCGCACGACGCCCGCCCCGGTTTTCGCCATATCGCGCTGCTGCATCTGCCCAGGAATTGAGCAACTGCTGCTGGGCTAAGCGTTCGCTGCCCGCCAGCCACCGAAGTGAGTGATGTCCCGCCCCCCTGCCAGGGCTGTTGGCTCGCACAGGAATCCGGGCACCTCGGTGCCATCGGACAAGGTGACCTTGCCGATGCCGAGGGGAGCGGGGATCGCCGCGACAAACTCACCGAAAGCGGCGGCCGGCAGGTCCCACACCTCGAGCGCGATCGCGGCCCCGCCGTCCGCCACCCGCACCATGCCTGGCCGCGGTGGCTGGAACCCGTCGAGTGCGTAGAGCCGGTAGCACGGTGCGGTCGTGCCGACCCACAAGAGGCGCCCACCGACGTGGGTCAGCTGCGGGTTCAGCGGCAGACCAGACAAGTGTGCGCCCACCACGGCGATTGGAATGCGCCCAGGGCTTGGGCGCGGCACACGATCGCCAAACGGGACCAGGGGGTAGCCGGTCGCCCCGACATCGTGCGCCAGAGCGTGGTGCAGCACCTGGCCAACCGCCGCCAGCAGCGGATCGCTGAGTGCCGCACCGATCACGGTGACACCGGTCGGTCGCCCATCCACCTTCGGCCCTGGGATCGCCAGCGCCGCCATATCGAGCAGGTTGACGAAGTTGGTGTAGCGGCCAAGTGCTGCGTTGGCGCCGACGGGATCGGCCGCGATCGCTGCCAGGGTTGGATGGTGGGGGGCGGTTGGCACCACTAAGCAGTCGATCTGCTGCCAGAGCGCTTGAGCGGCGAGCGAGAGCCCTGCCAACTGGTAGCGGCCCTGGTGGGCATCAACGGCGCTGAAGCGCTCGCCGCTGCGGATGATTGCCGTCACGACCGGGTCGAGCCCCGCGATGCCGCTGGAGACCGCGGCTCCAACCGCCGCGGTGCGCTCGGCAACCCAGGGGCCGGTGTAGAGCAGCTCGGCCGCCGCCAGCAGCGGCGTCACGTCGATCGGCACGAGCCGGTGGCCGGCGGCTTCGAGCGCCTCGGTCGCCGCGCGAAAGCCCGCGTGCCAGTCGGCGTCCGCCAAGAGATCGGTCGCGCGCGGCACGCCGATGCGGAGGTGAGGCGGTTGACAGCGCACCGGCACCGCGACGGCAGCACCATCCCGGCGCGCAAAGCCGTCGATGCCATCGGGGCCGGCGACAACCGTCAGAACCACGTAGGCGTCAGCCACGCTGCCGGCGAACACGCTGACGCAATCGATGCTGCGGCAGGCTGGCACCACGCCGGTGGTCGGGATCACGCCGCGCGTTGGCTTGAGGCCGACGATGTTGCAAAACCCGGCCGGGATCCGGCCCGAGCCCGCGGTATCGGTGCCAAGCGAGAAGGCGACCAGGCCGCGGGACACGGCGACTGCCGATCCTGACGACGACCCACCTGGCACCCGGTCGGCCAGCAGCGGGTTGACTGGCGTCCCATAGGGCGAGCGGGTGCCGACCAGGCCCGTGGCGAATTGGTCGAGGTTGGTCTTGCCGATCAGGATCGCGCCAGCGGCTTCCAGGCGCGCGACCACGGTGGCGGAAGCGGCGGGGGTATACGCAAAGCCCGGACAGCCGGCCGTGGTCGGCAGGCCGGCGACATCGATGTTGTCCTTCACCGTGAAGGGCACGCCCCACAGCGGCTGCTCGGCCCGGCGCGCAGGGTCGAGGGCAGTCGCTTGGGCGAGTGCCCGCGTGCGGGTGACCAGGATGAATGTCGGGTCCCCCTCGGCAATCGCATCCAACAGGGAGCGCGTCAGCTCCATCGGGTCGAGCCCCGCGTCATAGGCGGCAGCAAGGGCGGCGAACTGGAGATCGGCTGGGCGCATGGCGGGTTCCTGATGAGAGACGATACAGGCGCTGTTTCAAGATGCCTGCCACACTGTGATCGCGCAGTTCTGTTGGCGCGTCGCCACCAGAACCCGGTGTTCTGAATTCTCGAACGCCTAACCCGTGAGCAGCCGGTCGCCGAGCAACGCGGCAAACTCGGCGGCAGCGACCGAGATGTTGCGCTGCCGGCGGGTCAACACTGCCAGCCGGCCGCGAAACAGCGGTGGATCGGCGAGCGGGATCGCAACCAGCGCCCCGTCTGCGACCGCGCGGGCGACGCCTGGGCCGATCTGGAACGCGACCGCCTGGCCGCTGCGCGCATAGGCGATCAGCACGGCGAAACTTGAGGATTCGAGCGCTGGCACGAGGGGCTCTGAGCCGCCGGCGACATAGGCTTCTAGCAACGGCCGCACGCCAGAGCGCCGGTCCGGCAACGCCAGCGGATAGCGCAGGCACTGGCGCAGCCGCACGCTCGCCTCGGCGGCCAACGGGTGGCTCGGGGCGACCAACGCACACAAGGGCTCGTCGCGCTGCGCCACGATGTGGATGTCGGCGCGCGGTGGCGGGTTGAACGCCAATCCAACTTCCGCCGTATCGTCCGCGACAGCGCGGGCAACCTCCTCCGCGGGCAAGATCTCAACCGAAAATCCAACGCCAGGGTGGCGCGCGCGGTACGCCGCGATCGCATCGGGCAGGAAGCCATCGGCCATCGCCTCGATGGCGGCGACAGCGACGTGACCGCGCCGCAACCCTTGCAGATCCTCAAGTTCCGAGATGAGGCGCTCCAGCGCCTGGCGCTGACCGCGGGCATGGGCAATGGCCCGCTCGCCTGCGGCGGTTGGTCGCATACCCTGGGGGCTGCGCTCAAACAGCGCCTGCCCCAGCAGGTCTTCTAGGTCGGCCAGTGCCGTGGTGACGGCCGACGGCGCGAGGCCAAGGGCTGCTGCCGCCTGGCGCACACTGCCGGTGCGCGCGATCGCGGCGACCACGGCTAACCCTCGATGCTCCAGGCGCTGCACATCCATGGGATCGATATGGCACGTTGCTTGCTGCAGTGCAGCGATCTTCCGCAGTCTTCCTCGAGGTAAGCGCCATGAAACGCCGTGATTTCCTCAAAGCCTCCACTGCTGGTGCTGCGATTGCAGCGCAGCCCTGGAACCCCGCTCTCGGCCAAGCGAGGCGCGACACGCTGCTGGCGATTTCGGAAAACGGGCCGAACAATCTCGACATCCACGGCGTCGGCACCAACCGGCCGGGGTATGAGGCGTCGTGGAACGTCTATGACCGGCTCTTGAGCTTCGGCGTCAAGAAAGACCCGAACGGCAACGACCACTACGATTTTGAAAAGCTGCAGCCGGAATTGGCCGAGAGCTGGGACCTCGGTGCCAACTCCGTTACCTTCAAGCTGCGCCGGAACGCGAAGTTCCACGATGGCACGCCGGTTACCGCGAAGGACGTGAAATGGTCGTTCGACCGCGCGGTCACGGTGGGTGGCTTCCCGACGTTCCAGATGCGCGCGGGCTCGTTGGAGAAGCCCGAGCAGTTCGTTGTCGTCGACGACCACACGCTGCGCATCGATTTCCTGCGCTCCGACAAGCTGACCATGCCGGACCTCGCGGTGCCAGTGCCGGTGGTGATCAACAGCGGCTTGGCGCAACGCCATGCCACCGCGCAAGACCCGTGGGCGCTCGAGTGGTTGAAGAGCAATGTCGCGGGTTCTGGCGCGTTTCGGGTCGAACGCTGGGTCCCGGGCACGGAGTTGGTGTTCCAGCGCAACGAGGATTGGGCGAGCGGGCCGAAGCCGGCCCTGCAGCGGGTGATCTGGCGCACCATTCCCCAGGCCGGCAACCGCCGAGCCCTGTTGGAGCGCGGCGATGCCGACATCTCCTTCGATCTGCCGAACAAGGATTTCAACGAGTTGCAGGGCAACAACCGGCTGACCATCGTCGGCACACCGGTCGAGAACGCGCTGCAGTACATCGGCCTCAACGCGGCGAACCCGCCGTTCAACAACGTCAAGCTGCGCCAAGCGGTCGCGTACGCGATCCCCTATAAGGCGATCATGGATGCAGTGGTGTTCGGTCGGGCGGCCCCAATGTTTGGC
>JAAFHH010000120.1 GCA_013297545.1 Alphaproteobacteria bacterium | reverse complement strand
GCTTCCACACCGGTGAGATCAAGCTTGCCGTTGTCAAAGGCCCGGCGGGTGAATTCCCCCGGCTCCGCTGGTCGCACCCCAGGCACCGCCAGCACAGCCGTCAGAACCCCGGCGACCACCGCGCGCCCGCCATGGCCGTGCAGCTCCAGCACATCCTCGCCGGTAAAGCTGTTGGGTGCTGGAAACCACAGCACCAGGCCGCCATCCACCCGCTCGCTGGTGGTTGGATCGTGAAACCAGCGATACGTCGCAACCCGCGGGCTTGGCACACCGCCACAGACGGCGGCTGCGACAGCCCCCGCATCCGGGCCGGAGACCCGCACGATCGCCACCCCGGCCCGACCGGCGGCGGTGGCCGGGGCGACGATCGTATCGGTCACTCGGCGGCTGCCTGCGCCTCGGTCAGGCGTTTTTGGGATGGTGCCAGCATCAATCGCTCGACCCGCCCGCCACCCAGCAGGTGGGTCTGGATGATCTCGTCGATGTCAGCCTCGGTCTTGTAGTGGTACCAGACATCATCGGGGTAGATCACCATCACCGGCCCCAGCTCGCAGCGCTCCAAACAGCCCGCGATATTGACCCGCGCACTGGGCACGCCGGCTGCCTTGACCGCAGACTTCATGTAATCACGCAGCGCGGCCGACCCCTTGGCGAGGCAACACCCGCGCGGATGGTCCGCCGGCCGCTCGTTCAAGCAGACAAAAATATGCGCCGCGTAGAACCCCGTCTCAGCCATGGATCCGCCCCTTCAATCGACCATCGACACCGGCGCGGACCCTACCCGAACCACCCGCACTCCGGCTACCCTCCGCCCAACCAGAGGAGGGACCCATGGCCGATCTAACACTCACCACCGATGCCGGCAGCTTCACCGCCTACCACGCCGCACCCGCTACACCGGGTGCCGGCGCCATCGTGTTGATCCAGGAGATTTTTGGCGTCAACGCAGTGATGCGCGCCCTGGCCGACGACTACGCCGCCCAAGGCTACCACGTGCTGTGCCCAGATTTGTTCTGGCGCCAGCAGCCGGGCGCGCAGCTGACCGACCAGTCAGAAGCCGATTGGCAGCAGGCCTTCGGCTTCTACAAGGGGTTTGACGAGGGAGCGGGTGTCGCGGACGTCGCTGTTACCATCGCAGCTGCCCGCGCGCTTGCCGGCAGCAATGGCCGGGTGGGGGCAGTCGGCTATTGCCTCGGCGGCAAGCTCGCATACCTCGCGGCCACACGCACCGATGTGGACTGCGCCGTTGGCTACTACGGGGTTGGCATCGAAGCCGCACTGGACGAAGCGGAGAAGATCACCAAACCCCTGCTGCTGCACATCGCCGGGCAAGACGGCTACTGCCCACCCGCAGCACAAACCGCGATCGCAGATCGGTTGCGCACGGTCGGCCCCGCCACCGTGTGCATCCACGGCGGCGTCGACCACGCCTTCGCGCGGGTTGGCGGCCAGCACTGGAACGAGGCAGCAGCGGTGGCCGCCAACTCGATGACCAAGCAGTTCTTCGCGCGGTTGCTGAAGGATTGAAGGTCGTTCGCGTGGAGGTCCGCGGCGTCCTCTTCGAGTGGGACGCCGCGAAGGCCGAGATTAATGTTGCAAAGCATGGACTAAGCTTCCTGGAGGCTGCCAACGCTGTTGCCGACTATCACATCCATGCCGAGGCGGAGGCGCTTCGGAATGGTGAGGCGCGCCGGCTGCGATTCGTCGATTTCCATGGACGCGTGATCACGGTAATCTTTGTTCTGCGGGACCATGGAATGCGGCTGATTTCTGTCCGGCATGCCCGCCGCAGCGAGAAAGAGAACTATGAGCGCGTCCGGTTGGCAAAAGACAAATCTATCTAGGGAACCGGCTATGACCGACGAAGAAATCGATGCGGCCGTAGCAGGTGATCCTGATGACGTGCTACTCACGGAGGCTGAGCTCGCGAGCATTGCCTCGGTGCCACTGGAAGAAGCGATGGTCCGGGATTTCGGACCTGACTGGCGGGCACGCATGGCAGCCGCTCGCAAAGACGCGGCCGAGTAGACCAACGTGTCCGAGGCATACTGGCCAAACTCGGATCTGACCAAGGCGTTCGCGATGACCGATGAGGAAATCGAAGCGGCTGTCGCTGCAGATCCGGATGACGTGATGCTCACGGAGGCTGAACTCGCCACCATGAAATTCATCACGTTCGAGGAATCGATGGTTCGGGACGCCGGCCCGAACTGGCGGGAACGGTTTCGTGCTCCTCGCAAAGACGCAGCCGCGTAATCCCCAGCCGCGCCCCCCGCCCGCTTACGTATTCATCGCCTCGAAGAAATCCGCGTTCGACTTCGACTGCTTCAGCTTGTCGAGCAGGAATTCCATCGCGTCGGTCGGGCCCATCGGCATCAGCACGCGGCGCAGCACCCACATCTTTGACAGCGTGCCCTTGTCGACCAACAGCTCTTCCTTGCGGGTGCCAGACTTGGTGATGTCGATCGCCGGGAAGGTCCGCTTGTCGGACAGCTTGCGGTCCAGGATGATTTCCGAGTTACCAGTGCCCTTGAACTCTTCAAAGATCACTTCGTCCATGCGGCTGCCGGTATCGATCAGCGCAGTCGCGATGATCGAGAGCGAACCACCTTCTTCGATGTTGCGCGCGGCCCCAAAGAACCGCTTCGGGCGCTGGAGCGCGTTCGCATCGACACCACCAGTCAACACCTTGCCGGACGACGGCACGACGGTGTTGTAGGCGCGGGCCAGGCGGGTGATCGAATCCAGCAGGATCACGACATCGCGCTTGTGTTCGACCAAGCGCTTGGCCTTTTCCAACACCATCTCGGTCACTTGCACGTGGCGGGTCGCCGGCTCGTCGAAGGTGGAGGCGATTACCTCCCCCTTCACGGAGCGGGCCATGTCGGTCACTTCTTCCGGCCGCTCGTCGATCAGCAGCACGATCAGGTAGACTTCCGGGTGGTTGCGCGAAATCGCGTGTGCCATGTTTTGCAGCATCACGGTTTTACCCGTGCGCGGTGGTGCCGTGATCAGGCCGCGCTGGCCCTTACCCAGGGGCGAAATCAGATCGATCACCCGCGTCGAGTAATCCTTGCGCGTCGGGTCTTCGATTTCGATCTTGAGGCGCTCATTCGGGTAGAGCGGCGTCAGATTGTCGAAATTGATGCGGTGGCGCACGCGCTCGACATCTTCGAAGTTGGCGTTCTGCACCTTCACCATGGCGAAGTAGCGCTCGCCATCCTTCGGCCCGCGGATTTCGCCCTCGACCGTGTCGCCGGTGCGCAGGCCGTAGCGGCGGATCAGCTGCGGGCTGATGTAGATGTCATCCGGTCCCGGCAGGTAGTTCGACTGCGGCGAGCGCAGGAAGCCAAAGCCATCGGACAGCATCTCCAGCACACCATCGCCGAAGATCGCGACTTCTTTCGAGGCCAGCTGCTGCAGGATCGCAAACATCATGTCCTGTTTGCGCAAGGTCGAGGCGTTTTCGACCTCAAGCTCTTCAGCGAACGCCAACAGATCGGCGGGCGACTTGCGCTTTAATTCCTGCAGATGCATTGCTGTCCATCACGCTGGGAGGGATGACATGCGTGGCGCGGGGCCAACGTGCAGGCACTGGCTGCCTGCCGCACATCGTCTTTGAAAGGGAAAACCGGTCCAGTGAACCCCGGGCGGCTTGGCCTTGCTTATGGCACGGGGTCACGGGAACCCCAAGCAAAATCTCAAAACGGCTTGAGCACCACCAGAAACACGATGGCGATCATCACCAAGGTCGGCCCCTCGTTGAGGACGCGGAAGTAGCGGTGACCCTGCTGATTCTGGTCCGCAGCAAAGGCTTTAGCGTGGCGGGCGAGCAGGTGATGCAGGCCGGTCATCACCACGACCAGCACGAGCTTCAGCTGGAACCAGCCCTCAGTCCAGCGGACGGCGCCGGTGAGCGGGATCGCGAGACCGAACAGCCAAGTCGCGATCGCCGCCGGCGTCATGATCGCCTTCAGCAGCCGGCGCTCCATCACCTTGAACGTCTCCGACACCTCAGAACCAACCGCGGCTCCGGCGTGATAGACGAACAGGCGCGGCAGGTAGAGCAAGCCCGCCATCCAGGAGATCGCCGCCAGGATGTGCAGCGCTTTCAGGGTCAAGTACCAGGGTGCGAGCGCTTCGATCATGGGCGTCCGGCCGGGCACTTGCCCCAAGACGCCGGGCAGACACGCCCGCCCGCGGGCAAACCAGTGCCAGTGCCGCGTGCAATCGCTGCCCGGACCGAGCCCGCCAAACCCTCAATGAACGATGCGATCGTGCTGACCGTATCAACCCGGTAGAACGCCGGCACGCCAGCCTCGTGTGCCAGTTCACGATACTCGTGTTCAATCTCGACCAAGGTTTCGGAGTGTTCGGACACGAACGCGACTGGGCAGACCAAGAGCGGCACCTTGTCTGCGCCTGCGCGGCGGATTTCGTCATCGGTCGAGGGGCCAATCCACTTCAGCGGCCCGACCCGGCTTTGATAGCAGACCACACTGTCGAGATCGGGGATCTGCAGGGCCGCCGCCACGGCGGCTGAGGTTTGTTCGACCTGCCACTGATAGGGGTCACCATCCTTCACGATCTTTTCTGGCAGACCGTGGGCGGAAAACAGCAACCGCGGACGACCAAGCGCACTCGCCTCCGCATAGCGTTCCCGCACCCGGTCCGCGATACCAGCGATCAAGCCTGCTTCGGTTGGATAACAGCACACCGTGTGGGTCGGCAGGCGCAACCCAGCCTGTTCGGCCAGCTCCGTCCATTCCTTGACTGAAGACCCAGTCGTGGTGGTGGAGAATTGCGGATAGAGCGGCAGCAACACGATCCGCTCCGCCCCCCAGGCTTTCACCGCCGCAACCGCGGCGTCAGCGCGCGGATGCCAGTAGCGCATCGCCATCACGCAGGTGAAGTCGGGCCCGAGCGCGGTTTCCAACGCGGTTGCTTGCGCTTGTGTGTTCGGCACCAGCGGCGAGCCACCGCCAAGGGTGGCATAAATCTCCCGCGCAATCGGTGCCCGACGCCGCGAGATCAGGTGCGCCAGTGCCCAGCGGATCGGCGTTGGTGCGCCAATGATGGCGGGATCATTGAACAGGTTGAACAAAAACGGCTGCACCGCCGCCGGACCATCTGGCCCGCCGAGATTGAACAGAACAACGGCTGTGCGCATCACCAACTCCGCACTTCTGCGACCAAGGCCGCGACATGATCCAACGGTGTGTTCGGCAAGATGCCGTGGCCGAGGTTGAACACGAAGGGGTGCCCGCGCATGGCGTCGCCAATCCGGCGCACCTCCGTCATCAGCGCCTCGCCGCCTGCGACCAGCAGAATGGGATCGAGATTGCCTTGCAGGCACTTTGGTCCAAGGGTGTCCCGCGCCCAATCGAGCGGCACAGTCGGATCCAACGATAGGCCAGCGCAGGGCACCTGGTCGGCAAACCGTTGATACTGCACCCCCGCTGCCCGCGGAAAGCAGATCACGGGAACCGTTGGATGCTGTGCTTTCAGGGCTTTGACAATCCGCCGGTTCGGATCGATCACCCAGCGATCGAATGCGGGCCCACCCAGCGCGGACGCCCAGCTGTCGAACAACTGCAGCACATCGGCGCCCGCACTGACTTGGGCGGACAGATACGCAACTGTTGTCTCAACAATCAGATCGATCAGTCGCTGGAACCAGTCCGGGTTCTGCCACATCAGCGACTTCGTCGTCTCGTAACTGCGCGATGACCCGCCTTCGATCATGTAGGTCGCAACCGTCCACGGCGCGCCGGCAAACCCAATCAGCGTGGTGGTCCCCGGGATCTGTGAGCGCAAGCGGCGCACGATATCGTAGACCGGCCCAACCCGCTGATGGAACCCAGCCAGATCAAGAGCCGCCAGCGCTTCATCCGTGCGAACCGGCAACAGCTTTGGTCCCTCCCCCTCGGCAAACCAAACGGTTTGGCCAAGCCCATGGGGCACCATCAGGATATCACTGAACATGATGGAGCCGTCGAAGGCATACCGGCGCAGTGGTTGCAGGGTGACTTCCACCGCGTGATCGGGGGATAGACACAAGTCCAAGAACTGACCCGCGGTTGCCCGGGTGACTTTGTACTCCGGCAGATATCGGCCAGCTTGGCGCATGAGCCAGATCGGTGGTGGCCAGACCGCTTCCCCTTGCAGGGTGCGGAGCAGAGGACGGTCGGGGGACACCATGGCGCAGCGCATCCTCATCACAGGGGGTTTTAGGGTTTGGTTTGGTGGTGGTGGATAGTGGGGAACCGGGTTGGTGGGGATTGTTTTTCACACCCATCTTGTCCCCACAACTGCCCACACGCCGCAGGGGTTGCGGACAAGTCGGTGCAGACCTAGGGCAAACCCCGCGTGTGCCAAGCCGGGTCTCGCCGCCCACCCCCTGTGCAAAGCGGGGATAGTGCGACCCGCCCCCAGTGCGGAGTGTCACCACGCCACCGTCATCCCCAGCGGGATAGAGTGCTGGACGGCGGACGGTCAGTGGGCATGATGTTGGCGGTCAGCGCCAAACCGGCGACTTGCCCACAGGCGTGCACCGAGTATCCACAGGCTATGTCGACCGATCGCATCATCCACGTCCACCTGGTTTCAGACTCGACGGGCGAGACCGTCGACCGGGTGGCGGACGCCTGCCTGGTGCAGTTCACCGGCATTACACCGCGCAAGCACCCCTATCCGCTGGTGCGCACCCAGCGCCACATCGACCGCGTGCTCGGCAGCATCGAACGCGATCCGGGGCCAGTGGTGTTCACGCTGGTCGATGCCAAGATCCGCAGTGCCCTGCAGGATGGCTGCCGGCGCCTGCAGGTGCCCGCGATCCCGGTGCTCGACCCCGTGATTGGTGCGCTCGGCTCCTTCCTCGGCCAGACCGCTGGTGGGGTTGCCGGCAAGCAGCACGAGATGGATGCGGAATATTTCAAGCGCATCGATGCCATGACCTTCGCGCTCGCCCACGATGATGGCCAGGCGACCTGGAATCTGGAGCAGGCGGACATCGTGCTGGTGGGAGTGTCACGCTCCTCCAAGACCCCGACCTGCCTCTACCTCGCCAACAAAGGCTACAAGGCGGCGAACGTGCCGCTGGTGGCCGGTGTGGCGCCGCCTGAGGAACTGTTTCGCCTGACCAAGCCCTTGGTGATTGGCCTCACCAACGATCCAAACCGCCTGGTGCAGATCCGCCGCAACCGGCTCGACAGCCTCGCACAAATGGAAGAGACGGATTATACCGATATCGAAACAATCCGTCAGGAAGTTGCTCTGGCGCGTCGCCTATGCACCGACAACAACTGGCCGATGCTCGATGTCGCCCGCCGCTCAATTGAGGAAACGGCAGCGGCGATCGTCACCCTCTACACCCAACACCGGGGTGGCGGATGATCCGCGCTGATGCCCCGCCGCTGATTCTGGCATCCGCGAGTGCCGCCAGACGCGCCTTGTGTGAGGCCGTAGGCCTGCCGGTGACGGTGGAACCCGCCCGGGTCGATGAGGCGTCGGTCAAGGAAAGCCTGGCCGCTGATGGGGCCAGTGCCGCGATCGTCGCCGAAACCTTGGCAGATCTCAAAGCCGCCAGCGTTGCCCGCCGCCACCCGGATGCTGTGGTGATCGGGGCGGATCAGATGCTGGAGTGTGCTGGTGTCTGGTTCGACAAACCGCCCGATCGCGCCCATGCGTCCGCCCAACTGCAAGCGCTCAGCGGCAAGACCCACACGCTGTGGAGTGCCGTCGTGCTTCACCGCGGCGGGCAGCGAATTTGGCACACAGTCGAACGCGCCGATCTCACCATGCGGCCGCTCAGTCGTGCGACGATCGACACCTACCTCGATGCAGCAGGTGTTGCCGTGCTGAGTTCGGTGGGCGCTTATCAGATCGAGGCATTGGGCCAGCATTTGTTCACCCGGATCGTCGGCGACCAGTCGACGATCCTCGGCCTGCCGATGCTGCCGCTGCTGGGGTTTCTGCGTCAGCATGGGGTGGTGGTGTAGATGGCACTCGCCGGTGTCATCGGCTGGCCGATCAGCCACAGCAAGTCGCCGCGCCT
>JAAFHH010000012.1 GCA_013297545.1 Alphaproteobacteria bacterium | reverse complement strand
GCCGGCAATCGCGGTTTTCACCAGCGGTGAGTTCGCAATCGCAAGGCCCACCCGGCGCGCCGCCGCCTTGGAGGCCGCACCAGCCACCTCCACGGTGATCAGCTTTTCCGCCCCCTCGCCATCCTTTGCGACTTGGATCGCGAGATCTTGCAAGAGCGACAGCAGGGCGCGCTTGAAGCCGCGCAAGGACGCGTCACCAGCCGAGGTGGGCGGCGTGTTGCCCGCCTTACCGGTCGCCGCCAGCAACAGCGTGTCGGAGGTCGAGGTGTCGCTGTCGACCGTCACGCAGTTGAACGACTGGTCGGTCGCGACCCGCAGCAAGGTCTGCAGGATCGGGCCGGGGATCGCGGCATCGGTCGCACAGAACGCCAGCATGGTCGCCATATCCGGCTGGATCATGCCGGAGCCCTTGGCGATCCCGACCAGGGTCACCGTCTTGCCATCGATCATGCAGGTGCGTGTCGCACCCTTCGGGAACGTGTCCGTGGTCATGATGCCGCGCGCGGCGTCGGCCCAGCCATCGGCGACCAGCTTCAGCTTCGGCAGGGCTGCCGTGATCTTGCCGTCATCAAGCGGCTCGCCGATCACGCCGGTGGAGGCTGGGAACACTTCGTCCTCCGTGCAGCCGAACACCTTTGCCGCGGCCGCCACTGTGCGCGCAACGGAGGCGACACCCATGCGCCCAGTAAACGCGTTGGAATTGCCGGCGTTCGCAACGAACACCCGGCCAGGACCACCCGCGTTCGCCGCACACCAGTCGACCGGGGCCGACCGGGTGAGCGAGCGGGTGACCACTGCGGCCACTTGGGTGCCGGGATCGAACACCGCCACGAACAAATCCGGCCGGCCCTTGTAGCGGATATTCACCTCCGCACTGGCAACCTGGCAGCCGGCAATCGCCGGCAGGGTTGGGAATGCAGCTGGGGCCAGGGGGGAGACGGTGCTCGCCATGATAGCCTCTCCTTACGGCCGGGACGGAATGACAGCACCTTCAAGGGTGCGGCGTTCAATGCGCGACTTGCCCTTCAGCTCGTCGACCACTTCGCTCGCGATTTCTTGGCTGGCGTCCTGGCGCAGCTGCTCGCGGGTCGCTTCGAAGCTGGGCGCCTCGCCCGTGCGGCGCTGTTCCAGGCGGATGATGTGGAAGCCGAACTGGGTGCGCACCGGCGCTTCAGAGACTTGGCCCGGCTGCATCGCAAACGCGGCTTCTGCGAATTCCGGCACCATGTCGCCGCGCGAGAAGAAGCCGAGGTCGCCGCCATCGCGCGCCGTGCCATCGGTCGAGCGGGCACGCGCAATCGCGGCGAAATCCGCATTCGGCCGGCGCAGTTCGGCCAACACCTCGCGGGCTGCCTGCTCGGTCGCGACCAAGATGTGGCGCGCACGGACTTCTTCTTGTGGCGGGTTCGCCTTCACGAAGTCATCGAAGCGGCGACGCAGTTCCGTGTCGGTCAGTTTCGCTGCAATCGCGCGGGTGAGGTAGGTTTCCTGCACTTGCCGGTCGACGTATTCGGCAACCCGGCGCTTGACCTCCGCATCGTCTTGCAGGTTTTGGGTGCGCCCAGCAGCGACCAACAGCTTGCCATCGATCAAGCGTTCCAGGGCAAGCGGGTAGATCGATGCGATCGGCAGCTCGCGCATCTGCGGCGGCAGCTGGCCGAACAAGGCGAGCAAATCCGCCCGGCGGATTTCCAGCGCATCGACGCGGGCAATCACGGGATTGTCGCCAACCCCGGCGCGGATGACATCGGCGACCGTTTGGGCGGCAACCGGGGTGACGGCGAGCAAGCCGCCAACGGCAGCAAGCGAGACAAGGCGGGACAGGCGCATGGGGCTCCTCGGTGTCGACTGAGCGGGCGGCACAGCGCCGTCCCGGGCGATCATGCACAGGGCCGATCTTGGCACAAGCGTGGCGGTGGCCTAGACGCGCTCCAGCCAATGATTGATCAGCGCGCGCGCAATCGAATCTGGCCGCGGGATCGAAAACCCGTTGGCCGCGTGGTTGCGGATCTCATCGGCCGTGAACCAGCGCGCGTCGGCCAACTCATCAGGGTCGACCGTGATCGCGGTGGTCGCGGCGTCGGCGTGAAAGCCCAGCATCAAGGACTGCGGAAACGGCCAGGGTTGGGAGGAATGGTAGCGGACAGCACTGAGCTCCACGCCTACTTCCTCGCGCACTTCGCGCACAACCGCGTCTTCCAAACTCTCGCCCGGCTCCACGAAGCCTGCGAGGGTGGAATACATTGGCTGCGGCAACGCCAAGAACCGCTTGTTGTGGCCGAGCAGCGCGCGCGGGCCATCGGTCACCAGCATGATGGTGGCGGGATCGGTGCGCGGGTAGTGCTCGGCCTTGCAGCTCTCGTTGGTGCACACCAACAGGTGGCCGGCCTCGCGCACCTCCGTCTTGCCGCCGCACACGCCGCAGAACCGGTGACGGCTGTGCCAGTGTGCGAGACCGCGCGCATAGGCCAGGAGATGGGCGTGCACGCGCGGCAACGTCGGCCCGACGGTGCGCAGATCCTGAAAGCTGGCGGCCGGGTCGAGCGATTGAGCGATGTCGAGCGCTTCGCCCTCATCCAGTCCCGAGAGATCAACCGCGAAGTGGGCGCGGCCGGCATCTTCGCCGAGAAACACCCACGGCAGCGCCGCGAATTCGGCGAGATGGCTGGGCTCGGCCAGGAGGGCCGCTTGGCGTTCCACGCTCACCGCTGACCGGCTCTGCCAGACCGGCACGATCACCGTCGCGGGGTCCGCCATCCGGTCGGCGAGCCACGCGCTATCCCGGCGGCGGTGAGCGGAGCGGTCAAAACCGTGGGCGGCGTAGATGTTGGGCGTCGACATGGCGGCGAGGCTGCCACGGCTGCAGCGGCCACGCCAGCCTTTCGCCCTTGCGTTCGGCTGCGCCAGCGACGATATCTTGGCGCGGAAGGTCGGCCGGGCGAACGCCTCGTCAACCCGGTCAGGTCCGGAAGGAAGCAGCCGTACCGAGTCCCCGTTCGGGTCGCGCTCGGCCTTCCACCTTGCCCCGGTCCGCTGTAAGGCTAGGCGCCGATGGACGCCGTGACCGAACCCTACCGGGTACTCGCCCGCAAATACCGCCCGCAAACCTTTGCTGATCTGATCGGCCAGGAAGCGCTGGTGCGCACGCTGACCAACGCATTCGCCACGGGTCGGATTGCGCATGCCTTCTTGCTGACCGGTGTGCGCGGGGTGGGCAAGACGACCACCGCCCGGATCGTCGCGCGCGGGCTCAACTGCATTGGCACTGATGGTGCCGGTGGCCCGACCCCCCATCCCTGCGGCGTGTGCGAGCCTTGCATCGCGATCGCGGCCGACCGCCACGTCGACGTGCTGGAAATGGACGCTGCCTCGCGCACCGGCGTGAACGATATTCGCGAGATCGTCGACGGTGTGCGCTTCCGGCCCGTCTCCGCGCGCTTCAAAGTCTACATCATCGACGAAGTGCACATGCTGTCGACCAACGCCTTCAACGCGCTGTTGAAGACCTTGGAAGAACCGCCGGAGCACACGAAATTCCTGTTCGCGACGACGGAGCTGCGCAAAGTGCCGATCACGGTGCTGTCGCGCTGCCAAAAGTTCGAACTCCGGCGCATCGATGCCGCCGAGTTGGAAGCCCACTTCGCGCGCATCGTCGCCAAAGAAGGGGTGACGATCGAGGCGGGCGCACTGGCCCTGATCGCGCGCGCCGCCGATGGCTCGGCGCGCGACGGCTTGAGCCTGCTCGACCAAGCAATCGCGTTGGCATCTGGGGAAGTTACCGCAGACGCTGTGCGCGAGATGCTGGGTCTGGCCGATCGCTCGCGCTTGTTCGACCTCTTCGAGGCGGTGTGCGCGGGTGACCTCACTGCCGCGTTGGACCAAGTGACCGCGATGCACAGCCGCGGCGCCAACCCTGTGGTGATGGCGCAAGACTTGTTGGAGCTGACCCACACGTTGACGCGGCTGAAGGTGGTGAAGGCGACCTCCACCCCCGATCTCGCCGCCGAAGCCGATCGTGGGCGTGGCCAAGAGCTGGCGGCGCGCCTCTCCGTCGCACACCTGTCGCGCACCTGGCAGATGCTGCTGAAGGGCCTGTCTGAGATCCAAGCCGCACCCGATGCGCGGGCAGCGCTGGAGATGGTGTTGATCCGCCTGGCCCACACATCGGATATGCCAACACCGGCTGAAGCGCTGCGCACGCTGGAAACCCGCGGGCCGGCGCCGGCCCCAGTTGGGAATGGCGGCGGTGGTGGAGGCGGCGGCGGTGCCCGGGCGCTTGGACTGGCGGTCGCAACCGCAGAGCCGATCCCGGCGGCAGCCCCGGTCGCCCGCGCGGCCGAACTCGCCATGCCACAGGACTTCGCGAGCCTGGTCGAGGCGTTTGACGCCCGGCGTGAGGCGCCGATCGCAGCGCTGTTGCGCAATGCTGTCCACCTCGTGCGGCTCAGCCCAGGGCGGCTGGAGCTGCGACCCACCAGTGCGGCGCCGCCCTCGCTGCTGGGCGATGTCGCACAACGCCTGACCCAATGGACTGGTCAGCGCTGGATGGTGACCGCCAGCAAAGAACCAGGCGAGCCGACCCTGGCCGCCACTCAAGCCGACCAGCGCGCCAACCTCTGGCGGCAACTGTCCGACGATCCGCTGGTCAAAGCCGTGCTGCAGAGCTTTCCCGGCGCCAAAATCGAAGCGGTGCGCGATCTGCGCCCGGATGCCGACATTGAAATCGACGACCCACCGCCGCCGCCAGCACCGATTGATGCCGAGGATGAGGACGACGATCTGTACTAACAGCCTAGCCAAACGGTGTGCTTTGAGCGTGGTGTGCTGAACAGAGGTTGACCTATACCCTGCGTCCAAGGTATTGGGGTGCGAACGCTAAAGGAGCCGTGCTATGGCAGACATATACAATCTGAATCCCGATCGCGCGCACGCGGATGCAGGCCACTTGTACCTCTATAATATAGCAGGAAAACATGGGCCCGACGGCGGATGTTCCGGCAATTTTACGCTTGATGCCACAAGAGAACCACCTACAGAATCGGAAGTATTTACTCACTCTCTCGAATATAAACTGAGATTGCTACCGAACACTAGCGCACTGAACAGTGCGCCTGGAGATTTCAAATTTCTTGCCAAAAACCAGGTTTGGGAATGGGTAAAAGGAGGAAAGTTGCCGGGGCTTGAGCTAAAATGTGACACAGATAATTCGCAAGACCAAGATGTTGTTAAACGATATCCGAGTGGTGGCCTTCCCTATCGATCTATTCAGAAGCTATCGCAAATTGGGGCCTCTATAAGACCGATGTGGCGTGCACACGGGAATGTCGAGCTTTACGCTTACTTCTCAGGGATGCTTTCTGACAATCTTAAAATGATCAAAAAAAATGAGGTTTATGGCTGCGCCGATGCGCAAGATCCTAGCAAGATTTTTGGTTTTAGCGGCCGTATGCTCAGTTTAAATACTGAGCCACCCCAAAATGTCGATCTTAATCTCAAAGGAACCCAGCAATCGTCCATAGCAACGCATTATACTAAGGTATTCATCAAGATGGTGGTAGGCGATCAATCATTTTTGAAACTCACCTTCGGAAATAGTTTCGATTTTGAAGTCAGAATAAACAAAAGAATCTTAGATGCTGCCTACACACCTAAAATGAAGTTGGCGTTCTTCTATGGCGGAGACGATTCATCTTGGGCACCAAGCAGAGATGCAGGAATTGAAATTTCCGATGTTGTGTATAAATTTACTGGAACCAACCAATCGCCTGTTAGCAGTAAATTCAAATTCGAGCGCGATGCCAGCCGCCCTAACTCTCCCTTCAAGGCAGTGTAGGACACGCCTTCTCCTTAACTTGCCGAGTTTGCACCGCGGCTGCGCGTTATCCGGCGATCTGCGCCGCCAGCAGATCGCTCATGTCGCGGGCCACACGCTCCATATCACAAATCGGCGACGCAGCTACGCGCTCGCGTAAGCCGTGGCGCAGCTGTTCCAGCGCTTCTGGTGCCTGGGCCAAGCGAATGGCGGTCGCGACATAGTCCTCTGCGGAGGGCGTGATCAACGCGTCTAAGCTGATGGCGCGCAGCATGCAGGCGGTTAGCCGCTCGACCATCTCAGGGCCTTCCAGGGTCAGGATTGGCGTGCCCTGGCACAGACCGTCGAAGGACGTGAGGCCGCCGACAAACGGGAAGGTGTCGAGCACCAAATCCACGTCGCCGTACCGCGCGAGGAAGCCTGCGTCTGCCGGCACGGCGTCGAACGTCACGCGGTCGAGAGGAACGCCGGCGGCTTCCAAGCGCTGGACCAGGGAACCATGTTCGTTCGGATCGCGCACGGCTTCGTTCAGGATGATCAATCGCGCAGTCGGAACCTGACGGAGAATCTGCGCCCAAGCGCTGCAGCATCGCCTCGAAATCTTGCTGAGGCGATTGAAGCTTCCGAAGGTGATGTAGCCGTTCCGCCGCCATGGGGTGTCCGTAGCGGCGTAGCGCGGCATGAGGGAACCGCAATTAGGCTGCGAGGACAGATCAAAGATCGGCTCAGCATACCATTGCCGCTGTTCGGTTGGGATCATGCCAATACTGGCGATCTGCCCATCCATGCCGATGGCGCCGAAGGTGAGATGCTGGTGAAACCAGGACACCTGCAGCCCCGCAATCCGGCGTGCCAGCAGCCGCCAAGGCATGCCAGGGCCCACGCCATCCATGTAGACAACCGCATCCAGGCTCAGCGCCCGCAGGTGGTGCGCCGCCGCAATCTCGTCCCCCAGTACGTGGGTGGCATCCGCCCCAAGCCAAGACGCTGGCGGCAAGTCATCGCTGCCCAGTGCGAGCGCATGGACTTCAAAGCGATGGCGATCCATGCCCGCGATGACCGCCCGGATCCCCCGATCCGTGTAGGCGGGTTTGCGCAGGATCGAGCCAAAGAACCCAATCGCGCGGCGCGGGCGCTGGCGCCGGCGGGGCGTCTGCCGCGGATTGGCCGCGAGAAACGGCTCGACAACGCTGGCGCTGAAGCGATCGATCAGCGCGCGATGGCGCCGCATGGCTGGGTTGGTCGAATGAATCGCTGCATGGGCCCCGGCCAACAACCAGTTGGCGCGCAGGTCGTCGCCAAGCCACTGCTCTGGCATGATCTCAACCAAGCTGGTGATGCTGTCATAGTCCTGCCAGACCGAGTAAGCCGACAGTTTATTGTAGGCGTGCAGCGCGAAGTTCGGCCGATCCGCAGGCGCAACATCGCGCACGGCGGCCGCAAATGCAGCGAGATCAGGATTTTCTGGTGGGTCATTCGGTGCTGTCATTGTACGGCCTGTGAGATATCAGTGATTAGCCCAAGCGCCGACCTGAATTCAGTGCGATAGCGTCCTTGAGAGTCATGCATGGCGTCTTGCCAAGCATGAACTGCAGACATTCGAGAACATACTTTGAGCAGGAACAAACAGCAATCGTCACGTGCTTGGCCCCAGGTTCATCGGTTGCATCAACCAATCTCGCGGCACAAAACGTAACTCAATGCTACGGCGCCCCTTCGTCATATTCTGATTGATGTAGGTCCGATGCGGCACGGTGCCAATGAACAATAAAACATCACCAATATCAATAATAGGAACCGTCTCTTTATAATTCTGAAGTAAATCTTGAATATGCTTGTCATCAATGACTCCGCTGTCGGGACTAAATTCCTTGCGATGACGTGTCGGAAACACTGTGCGCGTAGCATCGCGGAGCAGGGCTAAGCCCGGTGCATCCTCGCCACACGGATCAAGTGCAATCCAGAAATTGAGGAGTGGCTGAAAAAACACCAAGGCATCTTGGTGGTATTCGCTCGCCAAGGCATCTTTGTGCTGCTTTTGTGATGGCAACACTTGACGACCGTGCGATGTCGCGCCATCCGGTCCGACCAACCCCAACCGCTGGATCACCAAACGCGGCAGCGGTGCGACGAGTCGGGAGAGCAAATCGGTCGGAATATCATCCGCCGGCTGAACAAAATATCGATCAGGATCCTTGGTGAACAGCATTGCTGCAGTCTCATCAATAATGGACGGGTCAATCGCACCTTTCAGCAAAACAAATCCGTGACTCTTCAGGGAGGTCATTGCTGCATCAATATCGCCGCTAATGCCAGCCTGCACAGTCCAAGCACTGTCTGCGTCTGCGAGAATCGGATAGTGAGCCCCCATTGCTCGCCCCATCACATCTCTGCGACGTTGCAGCATCTTCTCGTATTGTTCGGTCTTCTGTAACCATTCATCGTGTGCTAACTCAACCTTGCCGAAATCTGGCACTGCCCAGGTGATCACATCAAGCAAGGCGATCGCGAGATCGGTTGCACCGCGCGCGCCTAGGAAGAACGCGAGGTCGTACAGCGCGGTCCAAGTCGGGCCGGCGCCAGCTGCCGCCATCACTTTGCTGAAGATGTAGCGTGCGGGCGACGCCGCACGCCAGGTTTCGGCGTCGGCCGTCCAGCTCGTGGCATCGTCACTCACCGCGTCGCGCTCAAGACGACTGTGCCGAGCGCGGTCGATAAGCTCGTCGAACCGCGCGCGCAACGGCTCGTCGGCACTGCGTGCTCGGGCCACGATTGCCACGGCAGCTGCCACATCAGGCGCATCGATCCGGGCGGCGCACTCGGCAAAGACCGCCAGCACGCGCGGATCGTCGTGCGCAAACTCAACCGCGAAACACACCGCCCGCAAGGCGTCGCTTGCATCATCCGCGCCAAGCCGAAGTGCCGCCGCGTGCCCCCAGGCGGCACAGGCGGTCGCGGGTGCCACCAGCGCGGTTGCCGTCTCGAGTACCGCGTCCATCATGTGACCCGCCAGCTCTTGCGCCAACGCCTGCTCGATCGCGCTCGATCCAATCGCGTCGAGTGCAGCTGCCACAGCCTGATCAGCACGAAGCTCGCCAGACACCAACGTGGCAAGGCGGACGGCCTCAGCCAGATCACCCGCATTGAAGCGTTCAACAGCAGCGTTCAGTGTCTGTAACATTGTGGACCGACCATAGACACGACGGCCCGCGGACACCATACGGATGCGCGCGATACCCCTGGCCTATGCGAGGATGAACCGGCTTAAGAGTGCAATCGCCTGATCCGGGTCATCGCGCCACACCCCGTGGCCGCAGTTATCGAGCAACACAAGTTCAGTCGGTGCATTAATCAAGCTCGCCGCAATCTCGCGCGACCGATCGACGGGCGTAATCGGATCAAGCGCACCCCCCAGCACCAGCGTTGGGCAGGTGACGCTGGCAAGTGCTGCCCGAAAGTCCATGGTCAGCATTTCGCCACCCGGCCCGCCGAAGTGGCGCAGCACATCTGGACGCATGGTGGCGCGGGCGCGCAAGAATGGATCGGCCTTGGCGCGCGGATTGTAGAGCGGCATGACGTGGGTCATGTAGTCGGTGCGGTCTTGGTCGGTCATCCGCGTCCAGAAACGCTCCGCGATCTCGCGCGCTGTCCCACCACCAACCCGTTCAAACCACTCGAGCGCATACCCAAGGTCCCAGCGCGCGGAGGTGGATGACAAGATCAGCTTGCCCGCGTGGCCTGGATGGCGCGTGGCATAACTCTGCGCGACCATGCCGCCAAAGGACTGCCCGAGGACGATCGGCTTTTCGATGCCGAGCGCGTCACACAAGGCCCGAATATCGTCGCCCCAGCGTGCCAACGTCCAGTCCTTCGGCTCGCGCCCACCCGAGCGGCCATTGCCACGGTGATCCAGGTAGACGATTTGGCAGATCTCGGTCAGCGGGTCGAATACTGGCTTGAAACCCGTATGATCAAAGCCTGGGCCGCCATGCAGCAGGATCAGGGTTGGCTTCTGGCGCATGCCAGTGCCATCGGGCACCAGGCCCTGGCCTGCTACGTCAAACCAGAGATCGGCGCCATCAATGGCAATGCGCATGGGGTTCGCTCCACAGGATGTGCACCCAACTGTGACGATCGTTGGCCAGGATCACAAGCCGCTTGGCTGAATCGCAAGCACCGGTGACCCGCACGGAGGAGCGAGCACCTGATCGCCGGGGCTAGCGCGCCAACGCCGCCAGAGCATCGCCGATTTGGTCGGCAAAGCCCGCGACATCGCACAGCGCTGACTGGGCCACCCGGTCGCGCAGTCCGTGCCGCAAAGCTGCCAATGCTTCTGGCGCTTCCGCGAGCGCTACAGCCCTCGCAACATAGTCTTCAACGGACGTTGTTATCAGCTCTGGCACATTGATTGACCGCAGCATGACCGCGGTCATCCGCTGCACCAGTTCCGGCCCCTCCAGGGTTAGAATCGGAGCACCTTGGCTCAGCCCTTCGAAGGAGGTCATACCCCCTGTGAACGGAAACGTGTCGAGCACCAGATCAAGATCGCCATAGCCCGCCAAAAAATCCGCATCTTCCTGGCCGCCATCGAGTGCGACACGCTCGAGCGGCACCCCACACGCCTCCAGGCGCTCCAACAGCCAAGTGCGCTGGGCCGGGACATGCACTTTCTCGCTGTTGATCCGCAATTGCGCGGTTGGCAGGCGCGTCAAAATCTGCGCCCAGGCCGTAGCGCAAGCGACCGAGATTTTGCTCAAGCGATTGAAACTGCCAAAGGTGATCGTGCCGGGCTGCCGTCGGGCTGGATTGCCTGCGTAAAGCGGCAACAGCGCGTAGCAGTAACCGCGCACGGGCAGATCAAGGATCGGCTCGGCATACCATTGGCGCTGGCGCAGCGGCACTAAGTCGAGATCGGCAATCTGGCCATCCAGTGCGATTGCACCAAAGGTGAGATGAGGGTGGAACCAGGAGACCTGCAGTCTCGCAGCGCGCCGTGCCAGCAGGCGCCACGGCATATTCGACTGAACCCCATCCAGATAGAGGATGACATCAAGGCCGAGCGCGCGCAGGTGGTGGGCCGCTGCCGTCTCGTCGCCAAGCGCATGCGTAGCGTCTGCCCCCAGCCACGCCGCCGGTGGCAAATCATCAGTCCCCAACGCCAGTGCATGGACTTCGAACCGCTGTCGATCCATCGCAGCGAGCACCGCGCGAATGCCGCGATCCGCGTAGAGCGGGTGGCGCAAAATCGACCCAAAGAAGCCAATCGCGAGCCGAGAGCGCGCCCGGCGCCGCGGCACCAGGCGCGGATGCTCTGCGAGAAAGGGCAGCACGCAGGTCGCACTGAACCGATCGATCACAGCACGGTGCCGGGCCATGATCGGGTTGGTCGAGTGCATCACCGCATGCGCGCCCGCAAGCAGCCACCGCGATCGCAGCGGCTCCTCCAACCAGTGTTCCGGCATGGTTTCGATCATGCCTGCAATCCGGTCGTAGTCTTGCAGGGTCGCCAGCGCCGCCATGTGATTGAAGGCACCCAGTGCAAAGCCTGGCCTGCTCGCCTGGTCCACCTCGGCAACTGCCGTCGCGAAGGCATCGGTTGTCGGCCACGGCGTTGGATCAGCAGCGGTGACCATCACGCGGCCGACATTGGCGTCATCAGCCAGTCCGCTGGCACGAATCGGAGTTCTAAACTGCGCCTGGGCTTCGTCATCGCGGCACTGAGAAAGGTACGGTGTGGCACCGTTCCGAGAAACAGCAGCGCATCACCCGGCTGCATTTTGGGAACAATCTCACCGTTTTCGCGAATCAGGTCCGCTACCACCTCAAAATCAACGGCTTCGCTGTCGCTCGGTTTCTGGGCATCGCGCCGTCCCGGCAGGATGTGGCGCGTGCGGTCACTCAGCAATGCCAGCCCCGGCGCATCGTCGCCGCACGGATCGAGTGGAATCCACACGTTCAGCAACGGCTGATAGAACGCGAGCGAGTCCTGGTGGTAGGCGATGGTCAGACTGTCTTGATCGGCCTCCGGTCCCGGAAACACTTGACGCCCGTGGGATGTCGCGGCGTCGGGGCCAACCAACTGCAGCGCGTCCAGCACCTGACGCAACAGGGGTGCTAACAGCCGTTCCCGCGCCGGCGCTGGAATATCGCGGTTGGGATCCACAAACCGCCGCTCCGGCGTCTCGGCAAACACCGCGGCCGCCACCTCGGCAATCGCCGCACTGTCGATTGCGCCAACCACCAAAACAAACCCATGCGTGCGGAGCGCCGCCAGCGATCCGGCAAGCGCGTCCGGCCGGGTGGCGTCCAGTGACCAATCGGCCACTGCCGCTGGATCGGCGGGGGGAACCAGCGCCATCACCTTCTGCGACATCACCCGCATACGGCGCTCGTACTTCTCGCCAAAGCGACCGAGCTTGGTGAGCAACTGGTCGTGGGCGTGTTCAGCGATACCAGAGCGACGGATGGTTGCGGCAACCCGGTCAAACAGCGCGAGGGCCAGATCAGCTTGGCCGCGCGCCGCCATCATCAAGCCGATATCGAACACGCCTTGCCACACCGGCAGGGCTCCAGAGGCTGCCATGACCTTTGAGAAAATCGCGCGCGCGGGCGCCGCGCCTCGCCAAGCATCCCCCTCGTTATGCCAGGCGATCGCCTCTGGGCTCGCCTGATCAGTGTCCAATCGGCTGTCCCGCGCATCGATCATGAGCGCGCGCAGCCGTTCGGCCATCGGCGCATTCGTGGTCCGCGCCAGCAAGGTGTGCGCGACCGATGCCGCGACATCGGGGGCATCGACGCGCGCTGCGCACTCCGCAAACAGCGCCCGCGCCGTGAGGTCACTCGGATCAGCATCAAGGGCAAAGCAGGCCGCGTGCAATGCCACCACGTGGTCGGCGCGATTCAGTCGCTCGGCGGTGACCTGAGACCAAGTCACAACGGCGACTTGGCGTGACACGATCGCTGTCGCCTGCTCCAGCACAGCATCCATCGTCTCGCCGTGCGCTTCAGCCGCCAATGCCGCAGCGATCGCACCCGCGCCGACCGTCGCCAACATCGCAGTGACCGCCGGTTCCGCGCGGACGGCCTCAGGCACCGCAGACGCGAAACGCAGCGCTTCCAAGAAATCGCCAGCGTTGTAGCGTTCAATCGCGAGGTTGAGGGTCTCCAACATGGCAGAGCGAGTATAGTTCGGCGACGCTGTGGGCGCCATCCCACGTGGCTGGTGCATGGTTGACGACCAAGACCACAAGCCCGCTTGGCCGAATCCGTTTGCACCTCTGCCACAGATCGGTCTAAACGGCGATATCGGGCGAGACGGGCAGCGGTCACGCGTGGGGACGCGGTAGACTGCACAACAGCCAATGTCCGCTGGCCCAACCATAGGAGGGTTCACATGTTCAACCGTGTCGCCGCTGGAGTGCTTGCTGCTCTTGCGATTGTTGGCCTAGCCGTCCCGGCCGAGGCGCAACGCACCTCGCTCACCATCGGGATGTCGCAGTTCCCACCGAACTTCCACCCGTCGATCGAGCCGACGGTGACGAAGACCTACGCGCTCAATCTCGCGCGCCGGTCCTTCACCACCTACGACCACGACTGGAAAGTCGCCTGTTTCACCTGCACCGAAGTGCCGTCGATCGCCAATGGTGGTGCGAAGGTGGTGGACCGGCCCGATGGCACCAAGGGCATGGAAGTGCGCTTCACCTTGCGCCCGGATGCCACCTGGGGTGACGGCACGCCGATGACGGCGAAAGACATCATCTTCACCCATGAAGTCGGCAACAATGCCGCCATGGGCTTCAACAACCCGGACTTGTTCAATTCGATCGAACGCATCGTTGAAGTCGATCCGAAGACCGTGATCATGCACTTCAGCCGGGTGCGCTACGATTTCGATCACATGTCTGATTTCCAGATCATTCCCGAACACATCGAAGGCCCGATCTACCGCGCGCTGACCAACCCGTCGGACTATGGCCGGCAAACCGCGTTCAACCGCGCACCGACGACGGCTGGCCTCTACAATGGCCCCTACCTGGTGACCGAGTTCCAGACCGGCCAGTACATCGTGTTCGGCCGCAACCCACACTGGAAGGGCACGCGCCCGCAGTTTGATCGCGTCGTGCTGCGCACGATCGAAAACACGGCGGTTCTCGAACAGAACCTGCTCTCCGGCGACATCGATTTCATCTCCGGTGAACTCGGTCTCACGCTCGACCAGGGCTTGGCGCTGTCGAAGCGCGCCCAGGACCGCTTCAACTTCCTGTTTGAGCCGGGCCTGATCTACGAACACATCGACCTCAACATGGACAACCCGATCCTGAAGGATCTGCGCGTCCGCCAAGCCCTGCTGCACGCGATCAACCGCGACCAGCTGAGCGAGCGGTTGTTTGAAGGCCGTCAGCCCGTCGCCCACACCTGGGTCAACCCGCGCGACCGCGGCTTCCACCAGGGGGCCAAGCGCTACGCGTTCGACCCGGCCGTTGCCCGCCGCCTGCTCGATGAAGCCGGCTGGCGCCCGGGCCAGGGTGGTATCCGCATGAAGGACGGCCAGCGCCTGTCCTTCGAATTCGCCACCACGGCCGGCAACCGCGTGCGCGAACTGGTGCAGCAGGCCCTGCAATCGCAATGGCGCGATGTCGGCATCGAAGTGGTGATCAAGAACGAACCCGCGCGCACCTTCTTCGGCCAGACCATGCGCCAGCGCACCTATACCGGTCTTGCCATGTACGCGTGGTCGTCGACCCCGGACAATCCGCCGGTCGTGACCCTGCGGTCGGACAATATCCCGACCCAAGCGAACAACTTCTCCGGTTCCAACTACCCCGGCTTCAACAACGCCGAAATGGACCGGCTGATCAACGCGACCCAGAGCGAACTGGACGCCGAGAAGCGTAAGACCTATTGGGCCCAGATGCAGGACATCTACACGGCAGAACTGCCGGTCCTGCCGCTGTACTTCCGCGCTGACGTGTTCGTGATCCCGAAGTGGCTGACTGGTGTGCGCCCGACTGGCCACAACGTCTCGACCACCCACTGGATCGAGTACTGGCGTGCCCAATAGCCAGGACCTACTGCTCGACGTTGAAGATCTGACCGTGACCTTTGCGACCGACCGGGGGCCTCTCCCGGCGGTCGCGGGGCTCAGCTACCAGTTGGCCGCGGGCAAGACGCTGGGCGTCGTGGGCGAAAGCGGGTGCGGCAAGTCGATGACGGCACTGGCCCTGATGGGGTTGGTGCCGCCCGGCGGCAAGATGGCCGGTGCCATCCGTTTTCAAGGCCAAGATCTCAGTGCTTTAAGCGAACCGCAGCTGCGCACCATCCGCGGCAACCGGATCGCGATGATCTTTCAGGAACCGATGACGGCGCTCAACCCGGTGATCCCGGTTGGCCACCAGATCGGCGAGGCCTTGGTGCTGCACCGCGGCGCCACCCCGGCCGAAGGGTTCCAACAGGCGATCGCACTGCTGGATGAGGTCGGCATCCCGTCCGCGCCGCGCCGCGCGGCCGACTACCCGCACCAGCTCTCCGGCGGCATGCGCCAGCGTGCGATGATCGCGATGGCGCTCGCCTGCCAGCCGGATCTGCTGATCGCGGACGAGCCGACGACAGCACTCGATGTCACCATTCAAGCGCAGATTTTGGAATTGATGCTGGAACTGCAGGATAGCCGCGGCATGGCGATCCAGTTCATCAGCCACAATCTCGGTGTGATCTCGGAACTGGCTGACGACATCATCGTCATGTACGCCGGCCGGATCGTGGAGCGCACGACGGCTGCCAGCCTGTTCGCGAGCCCGAAGCACCCCTACACCCAAGGCCTGATCGCAACCCTGCCGGAAATCGGCCGGCGCGTCGACGCGCTGCCGGTGATCCCCGGCGGTGTCCCCGACCTCGCCCGCCCCTTCCCCGGCTGCCGCTTTGCTGATCGCTGCACCCAGGCGGGGCCGGAGTGCCGGCAGAGTCAGCCGGAACTCAGATCAATCGCCCCCGGGCACGAGGTCGCCTGTTTCAAGGCTGTGGCGTGAAACCAAAGGCCCTGCTGGCGCGGTTGCAAGCAGGGCAGTTTGCCAATGTACACTACCGCGACTTCATCGCGTGTCTGGAGTATTGTGGTTGGCGGTTGAGACGCGTTCGGGGCAGCCATGCCATCTATGGCCACGACGGCAGCCCCGACGACATGAACGTGCAGCCGGCTCCGGACGGGACGGCCAAGCCTTATCAGCTGCGCGCGTTCCTGTTGCAGGAAGCAAGGCGCGCGAGCAAGGGAACTGGGACGTGAGCCAATGACGCCGAGATACCGCATCGAACTCTTCTGGTCGCACGAAGACCGGGCATGGCTCGCGGGTCTACCGGATCTGCCGTTCACCACCGCCGACGGCGCTACACCCGAGGCTGCTGTGCGCGAGCTTGAGGATGTGCTCGCGTTGGTGATCGAAAGCAGAATTGAGCGTGGTGCCGACCTGCCGCCGGTTGCTGCTGGCGACGCGCCCGTGGCGGCGATTTGGCTTGAGTTTCGAGAATCCCTGACCCTTGACTGCGAAGTCGATATTGCTTGGTCGGATCCGGATCAGTCATGGGTCGCCCGCACCCGCCGGCTACCGGCGACCTTGGGTGCCGGAGCAAGTGCATCCCTTGCCGTCGCGGCCCTCTTGCATCGCGTGCCAGCGACACTGCGCCGGATGGCCGACGAAGGTACAGAACCACCGCAGGATTGGGTCGCCCGCCATGCCGCGTGATGAGGATCTATCGCCCCTCCCCCCGCAAGCGGGGGGAGGACGGGAGGGGGGGACCCGCCGCTGCGGCACCCCGCAGGACACGGCAACCCCGTTCAAAAC
>JAAFHH010000119.1 GCA_013297545.1 Alphaproteobacteria bacterium | reverse complement strand
TTTTCCAACTGGGCGCAGGGCGACGAGGGCACCACGGGCAAGACGCCCGATCCGCGATCCTTCTGCATTCAAAAAACCCTGCAGGAAATCGCGCACACGGACCAAACCGAAAACCAGCTGATGTTTGCTGGCCACAACGCCTACCGGTTCGCGCAAGATCCGTTCTATTCGAACGGCTTCATCCCGACTGTCGGCCAGCTGGTGGACCGGATTCGCACGGGCGACTAAAACGTTTTCAAGTGAACGCTTGAATTCAGTCGCCGTCGCCCTATGTGACCGTTATGGGACCTGATGTGGCCATGATCGCTGCCGGCGAACGTTTGAGAGCCGCGGGCTTGCGCCCGACGCGCCAGCGTCTGGCTCTCGGGCGGTTGTTGTTTTCGGGCCCGACCCGGCACGTGACCGCCGAACAGCTGCACAATGAGGCTGCAGCTGGGGACACCAAGGTGTCGCTCGCCACGGTGTACAATACCCTGCACCAGTTCACGGCGGCCGGGTTGCTGCGCGAAGTCGTGGTGGAAGCGGGGCGGTCGTACTTCGACACCAACGTTTCGAGCCATCACCATTTCTTCCACGTCGACACGGCCGAACTGCAAGACATCTCCGCCGATCAGATCGCGGTGAGTGCGATGCCGAGCCTGCCGAAGGGCTGCACGCTTGAGCGGGTCGACGTCATCGTGCGGGTCCGCCGCAGCTAGTTCCTGTCACAGAATAGAATTATTCTAGACAGGTTGACAAACCGCCTTAAACGGCCGATATCAACCCAACGCCGCGCCAGACGCGCGGTGCCAACGATCAGTCGCGGCTGTCGATCGTCGACGGCTGCTTACCGAGGGAGCGGGTCATGGCGTTGAAGGGTTCGAAGACCGAACACAATCTGAAGGAAGCGTTCGCCGGCGAAAGCCAGGCCAACCGCCGCTACCTGTATTTCGCACAAAAGGCCGACGTCGAAGGCTACAACGACGTCGCTGCCGTGTTCCGCTCGACGGCGGAAGGCGAAACCGGCCACGCGCACGGTCACCTGGAATTCCTGGAAGAAGTCGGTGATCCGGCCACGGGCGAGCCGATTGGCCCGACCAACTTGAACCTGAAGGCCTCGATCGCCGGCGAAACCCACGAGTACACCGACATGTACCCGGGCATGGCGCGTACGGCACGCGAAGAAGGCTTCGACGAAATCGCTGACTGGTTTGAAACCCTGGCGAAGGCTGAAAAGTCGCACGCCGGTCGGTTCCAGAAGGCGCTGGACAATCTGAACGCCTAAGTTAAGTCACGACCGGGACCCGGGGCTTCGGCCTCGGGTCTTCGTCCAGGGGGAAGGGTAGGGGGCGATGCGCGAGGGCAGTTTAGAGCCGCCAATGCGGCATCCGTTGGATTGGCAAAATCCAGACTTCTATGATGAAGCGAAGCTCGATGCGGAGTTGCGTCGGGTGTTCGATATTTGTCATGGCTGCCGGCGCTGCTTTAATCTGTGCGATAGTTTCCCCCAATTGTTTGATTTGGTCGATGCGGCGGGCGATGAAGAACTGCACGCCGTGCCGTCGGAGAAGTTCGGCCCCGTCGTTGATGCCTGCACGCTGTGCGACCTCTGCTTCATGACCAAGTGCCCCTATGTGCCGCCCCACGAATTCAACTTGGACTTCCCGCACCTGATGCTGCGCTACCGTGCGGTGGAACGGTCCAAGGGCAAGACCGGCGGCATGGTCGAGCAGCTGGTCGAAACCGATCGCAACGGCAAGCTCGCAGGCATGGTCGCCCCGCTCGCCAATTGGGCGAGCGACGTCGGCAACGGCATGACCCGGCCGATCTTGGAGAAGGTGGGTGGTGTCCACCGCGACGCAGCACTGCCGAAGTATCACGGCAAGACGTTCGCGATGCGCGCGAAGACCGATGGCGTCACGGTCAACACGGCGGCCCCGGCGGCGGGCACGCGTAAGGCCGTGCTCTACGCCACCTGCTTTGTGAACTACAACAACCCGGGCATCGGCGAGGCGGCGCGCAAGGTGCTGGCGCTCAACGGCGTCGAGACCAAGGTCGTCTACCCGTCCTGCTGCGGTATGCCGCAGCTGGAGCAGGGCGATGTCCAGCGGGTTGCGGCGACGGCGGCCAAGGTCGCCGCTGAACTCGAACAGTACGTCCAAGATGGCTGGGATATCATTGCGCTCGTGCCATCGTGCGCGCTGATGCTGAAGTTCGAGTGGCCGCTGTTGGTGCCGGACAACGCCCAAGTGAAGGCGTTGGCGCAGGCGACCTTCGATGTCTCGGAATACATCGTCGACATCGCCAAGCGCAGTGGCCTCGCACCCGGTCTGCAGGCACTCGAAGGCGGGGTGACCCTGCACATCGCCTGCCACGCGCGCGCGCAGAACATGGGCCAGAAGGCCGCTGAAATGCTGCGCCTGATCCCAGGCGCGGATGTCGGCGTGATCGAACGCTGCTCTGGTCATGGCGGGTCGTGGGGTGTGTTGAAGGATAACTTCGAGATCGCGCTGAAAGTCGGCAAGCCAGTTGCCAACACGGCGATCAAGCAGAAGAAGGCCTATGTCGCCTCAGAGTGTCCGCTGGCGGGGGATCACATCGTCCAGGGCATGCAGCGCATCGACGCTGCCTCCATGGTCGTCGATCACGCCACCCATCCGGTTGAACTGTTTGCCCGCGCATACGGGCTTTAGGGGCTAGCATGATCATGACTGCCAAGCGTGCCATCACCCGGGCTGATCTGTTGTCGATGGCGGAGTACGGCGCGATCCGTGCCGAAAAGCGGCGCGAGAATGTCGAGCTGAAGAAGGTCCGCCGGCTGCAAGTCGGCCCGTTCGCGACTGTGCTGTTCGAGAGCTACGCCTCGATGTGGCTGCAGATCCACGAGATGCTGTTCATCGAAAAGGGCGGGGAAGAGCAGATCGGCGACGAGCTCAGCGCCTACAACCCGATGATCCCGAATGGCCGCGAACTCACCTGCACCGTGCTGTTCGAAATCGACGAGCCGCTGCGCCGCAAGGCCGTGCTCGGCCGTTTGGGTGGCGTTGAGCATCTGATGCAGCTCAGCTTCGCCGGTCACATCGTCAAGGGCGTCGCCGAAGAAGACACGGATCGCACGTCGGCTGCGGGCAAAGTATCGGCGGTCTTGTTCATCCATCTGCCGTTCACGGCTGAAGCGGCCGCCGCCTTCAAGCAGCCGGGCACTCAAGTGATTTTTGGCTTCACCCACGAGCACTACGGCCACATGGCGGTGATGCCGGAAGCGATGCGCGCGAGCCTCGCGACCGATCTGGAGTAGTGGCGCACTCGCGTTTGGCGTTCATCAGCTGAATCTGATCGAGGTGTGACGAAGGTCACAGCGCAGGCGCCAAAACTGCGCTAGGCTTTTCCTCATGCGCGGTATCGTTTTAGCTCTGGCCCTGATCGGGCTTGGTGCATCCCCGGCCGATGCGTTGCCGGTCGAGGAGGCACGTCACCTCTTGTCCCGCACCGGTTTCGGCGCCTCCGTCGCTGAAGTCCGCAGCTTGGCGCGCGACAGCCGCGAGCAGGCGGTCGACCGCTTGCTGGCGGGCATTCGCACGGTGCCGACGGTGCCACCGCCGGAGTGGGTGGCTGGACCACGTCCAGAGTGGTCGAAGTACTATGAGTCGCGCGATGAGGTCATGCGCAGCGCGTTCAATCGCGCGCGCGAGGTCGAAGCCGATGAGCTGCGCGCCTGGTGGTACCAGGAAATGGTTGCCACCCCCTCGCCGCTGACGGAACGGCTCGTCCTGTTCTGGCACAATCACTTTGCTTCGTCTCACGACAAAGTGCGTCACACCGACTTGATGATGCGGCAAAACCAGCTGTTCCGCAGTCAGGCCGCCGGAGACTATCGCGCACTCGTGCATGCGATCGCGGTCGACCCTGCGATGCTGCGCTACCTCGACGGCAATACCTCGCGCCGCAACCGGCCGAACGAGAACTTCGCCCGCGAACTGTTCGAGCTGTTCACACTTGGTGAAGGTCACTACACCGAAGCTGACATCAAGGAGGCTGCACGGGCTTTCACCGGCTGGCAAATCCGCGAGAGTGACGGGACAGCGCGCTTCAGAAACGAGTTTTACGATGATGGCGAAAAGCGCTTGTTTGGCCAAACCATCCCGGCCGGACCTGACAGCCATCGCACAGCGATAGAAATCACCCTCGCCCAACCAGCAGCGGCCCCGTTCTTGGTGCGCAAGTTGTGGCGAGAGTTCGTCTCGCCCGATCCCGATCCAGCTGCCGTGACGCGGCTGGCGGCGATCCTGACGCCGGACTGGCAGCTGAAGCCGGTCTTGCGCGCCTTGTTGCTCGAACCGGCGTTCTGGGCTGAGGCAAACCGCGGTAGCTTGGTGAAGAGCCCGGTGGACTTGATGGTTGGCACGATCCGCAGCTTTGATCTCGCGATGCCCGCCACAGAGACCCTGGTCAATCGTGGCCGCCAGCTTGGCCAGCGCTTGTTCAATCCGCCAAATGTGCGCGGCTGGCCTGGGCACACCACTTGGATTGGCACGCAGACCCTGCTGGTGCGGCGTGAGGTGCTCCAGCAACTCGCCCGCGGCCAGGGCGTGCAACCGGCTCAAGGCGGCGGCGAGATGATGGGCGGCGGCATGATGATGAGTGGGGCAATGGGATCGACGCCGGCAGTATCGACGGTCCCGCAGCGCCGGATTGGTCGGGCGGTTGGTGTTTCCGGCTGGACCGACTTGCATAAGGATTGGGAAGCCACTGACGATCAGCCACTGATACTTGCCCTCCGCCCGGTCGAGGCGCCAGTCGCGAACCAAGCGCGGGTACAGCGGATCGAGCGGCTATTGCTCGATCCGGCATACCAAGTGAAGTAGGAGGAAGGCCATGACGCACGGTACTTCTCGTCGCGACTTGCTGTTGCGGGCCGGCATGCTCGGCTTTGCGGGCTGGCTGCCCGGTATCAGTGCAGCGCAGACCACAGCTCCAGGTGCTGCAAGCCGCAAGCGCACCCTTGTGCTGGTTGAGCTCAATGGCGGCAACGATGGGCTCAACACGGTCATTCCGATCGAAGATCCCCTCTATGCCAAGCTGCGTCCGCGGCTTGGCATCGCGCCGGATGACGTGCTGCCGCTGGCAGACGGGCTTGCTCTGCACCCATCGCTCACCGCGCTGCAGCCGGCTTGGGCTAAGCGCGACATGGCGGTTCTGCTGGGTGTTGGCTACCCGCGGCCCAACCGGTCTCACTTCCGATCGATCGAGATTTGGGACACGGCGTCGGATAGCAATCAATTCCTGAGCGACGGATGGGTCGCGCGCGGGCTGCGGCAGAAACCCCGCCGCGCAACCGACGCGGTTGTACTCGGCCGGCCCTACCTCGGGCCATTGCTCGGGCCGGAGGTGTCTGTGGTGGCGCTTGGCGGAGATCCGAGCGGCTTCGTCCGTCAAGCCAATCGCGTGTCACCGGTGCCAGAGCTTCACCAGACCCGGACGACGGCGCTGGATCACGTCATCGATACGCAGATGAAGCTGACTGCGGCTGGACGCGAGATGCAATCCAAACTGGATAGTATGCCGGCGCGTTCGGAAGACATGCCGAAGTCCGGCCTTGGCGACCAGTTGGCAACGGCGGCACAACTCATCCTGTCTGGTCTCGACGTGCCGGTGATCAAGGTGTCGCTCTCCGGCTTTGACACCCACGTCTACCAGCGCAACACTCACGGCAATCTGCTGCGCCAGTTCGCCGAAGCTGTCGCAGCGTTCCGAACGATGATGATCGCCGCGGGGCGCTGGGACGATACGCTCGTGCTAACCTATTCCGAGTTTGGGCGCCGCCCGGCTGAGAATGGCGGTACGGAGAATGATGCGAGCAGCCCAGGCACCGACCACGGCACCGCTGCCCCGCACTTCGCCCTCGGCGGTGGGGTGCGTGGCGGCCTGGTTGGCACCCAGCCCTCCCTTGATCAGCTGGACGCCCAGGACCTGCGGCACACCATGGACTTCCGCCAGGTGTTCACCACGGTCGCCCGCACATGGTGGGGCATCGACGGCTCGCAGATGGTGTCTGGCAGCCATGCGCCGATCAGGATGTTTGCCTAACGATACGCCGCAATGGCCTGATTGAGCGCCTGCGCTTCCGGGCAGCCGTAGGGGCAGAGTTCTTTGAGGCGCTCGGCGAGTGCGCGCGCGCCCTCGATGTCGCGGGATTCCAAGAACAGCTCCCCCAAATACGCCGTCGCTGGCCGATTACCGGGGTCGAGGGCCAATGCCCGGCGATAGGCGGTATACGCTTCATCGCGCCGTCCGAGGCGACGGAGCGTGAAGCCTTGGACTGCCCAGGCATCGGCAAAATCACTGTCGAGCGCCGTGATGCGCTCCACCTTTGGCAATGCTGCGGCGAAATCACCGCGCTTGATGTCAGCCTCCACCTGGACCAACTCGCGGGCGAGCGGATCATTCGGCGGCCGCGAGGCGTTGGGGTTCGGCGGGACTGCGCCGGCAACACCGGCCACAGTGGCGATCGCGAGGGCGAGGATGAGGGTGCGCATGCGCGCGAGCTTACCAAAGCCTGCTTGGTCCAGCAGCAGTCTTAAAACTGAAACGGGCGCGGCTAACGCCACGCCCGCCCAGCGCATCCGATTGTATCGCTCGGCTATTCGGCCGCGACCGGGACGTGAGATCCGGTCTTGGTTTCGAGTTCGACTTCGCGGGCGATCAGCTTCAGCGAGGCATTGAGCGCCCCACGGAAATTGCCGAGCACCAAGCAGTCACCGATCTCGGTCATGATCTCGACCATCGACGGAACGTTCGATTCAATGGCGAGATTCATCAGTGTGAGGAAGCTGTCACGCCACTTGGCGAGACCTTCATCCCCTTCAATGTAGATGTTCATCGCGACGTAGTAGACCTTCATGGCGAAGGTCGCCGTGGCGTCGGAGTTGATGATCTCGGACTGGTGCAGCACGGCACCTTGCCCAGCGCATTCCAACGACACTGTGCTGTCGCTGGTGTTCTTGACCATCATTTTGCCAATGAGCGCTTGCTCACCAGCCTTCAGCTCGACCGTCTGCGTTTCCATGATCCCTCCAGGCTACCACCGGGGTTGCGCTTGAATCATAACAGGTTACGAGACGCTTTTCACGCATTCTCTGAGAAGGCGCGCGCCATGAGGAAAGCGACATGGGCACGGTGGGGTGCGGGGTCGAACAAACGGTCCAACGCTGCCTGATCGAGACGCGCGCAAACCTTGGGATCGGCCGCCAGGCGCGGGCGCAAATGGCCGCCCTCTTGCCACACCGCCATGGCATTGCGCTGAACTGCCGCATAGGCGTCCTCGCGGCTCATGCCGGCTTGGGTGAGCGCCAACAGCACTTGCTGGGAATGCACCAGGCCGCCCAACCGATCGAGATTCGCCTGCATCTGCTCTGGATAGACCACCAGCTGCTCAACGACGCGGGCCAAGCGGTGCAGGGCGAAATCGAGCGTCACCGTGGTGTCCGGGCCGATCATGCGCTCCACCGCGCTGTGGGAGATGTCGCGCTCGTGCCACAGCGCCACGTTCTCCAACGCTGGCGTGACCGCACTGCGCACCAGCCGGGCGAGCCCGGTCAGGTTCTCGGTCAGCACGGGGTTGCGTTTGTGCGGCATCGCTGACGAGCCTTTTTGGCCCGGCGAGAAGTATTCCTCCGCCTCGCGCACTTCGGTGCGCTGCAGGTGGCGGATTTCGGTTGCCAGCCGCTCGATCGACGAGGCGACCACGCCCAGGGCGGCGAAGTACGCGGCATGCCGGTCGCGCGGGATCACTTGGGTCGCAACCGGCTCGGGCCGCAGCCCCAGGCGCTCGGCGACATGGGCTTCGATCGATGGCGGCAGGTGGGCAAATGTACCAACCGCGCCGGAGATCGTGCAGGTCGCGATCTCCGCCCGGGCCGTCACCAGCCGGCGGCGCGCGCGGGCGAATTCGGCGTAGAAGCCGGCGAGTTTCAAGCCAAAGGTGATTGGCTCGGCGTGAATGCCGTGGCTGCGGCCGATGCAGGGTGTGTTCGCATGTTGTTCGGCCCGGCGCTTCAAGGCGGCCAGCACCCGGTCAACCGCGACC
>JAAFHH010000118.1 GCA_013297545.1 Alphaproteobacteria bacterium | reverse complement strand
CGCCCGCAAGCTCGGCATCGACCCGGAAGCTGCCCTGCGCGCTGGCAACGCCAAGTTCGAACGCCGGTTTCGGCGGATGGAAGCGCTGGCACCCGGCGGGCTGGAGTGCCTGACCCTCGACCAGCAAGAAGCGCTGTGGCAGCAGGCGAAAACCGAAGAACACCGCGATTGACGGTCCATAGCTGATCGTGCACCGCTCTTGGCTGTATCGGCGGAGGGCAGGCATGGTGTGGGTGGCACGGCTCGTAGCACTGGGGATGATGCTGGCAGCCCTGCCGGCGGCAGCGCAGAACCCGTTGGTGCAGCAGCTCGATCGCTCCGTTGTGCTGGTGATCGCGCAGCCGGAGAGTGGGCGTGGGCTTGGCATCGGCACTGGCTTTTTTGTCGCACCGGGCCTGATCGTCACCAACCGCCATGTCATCGAAGGGGCAGCAGCCGAGCGGATTTATGTGGCGTCGCGCACGCTTGGCGCCCCGCGCCGGGTGAGTGTCGTCGCCCGCTCCGCCTCCTCCCGCGCGGGTGAGCCGGATTTCGCCGTGCTGCGCCTCACCCAGGTGCCGGACGCTGCGCGCGTGCTGCCACTCAGCCGCACGGTTGAGCGCCTGCAGGAGGTGGTGGCGGCGGGTTATCCGGGTCTGGTCGTGATGGCGGATGCGGATTTCCGCCGCATGGTCGAAGGCGACCGCGCGGCGGTGCCGGAAATGGCGCTCACCTCCGGCGAGGTCACGGTGACGCAAACGATTGCCGGCGGCTCGGTTGCGTCGGTCGTCCACACCGCCCAGATCTCCGGCGGCAACAGCGGGGGGCCGCTGGTCGATCGCTGTGGCCGCGTGGTTGGCGTCAACACGCTGGTGCGCACCGAACGCTCCGGCGGCAGCGGTGGCCGCGCGCTAACCGCGCTGAAGACCGATGGCCTGATCGCATTCCTCAACGAAAACCGCATCCCGTTCACCGAAGCCCAAGGGGCGTGCCGCACCGGTCAGCCAATCGCGGACGCGGGATCGGCTGGCGTGCGCGGCCAGGCCGCAGCTCCCGCGGCCCCGATCGCGGCCCAAGCGCCGCCGCCGGCCGCGGCACAACCCACCTTGACCGGGCGGTTTGCGCCCGAGAACTCCCCGCTCGCCCGCGCCAACGGCATCGCGCAGCTGCAAGCCTATGCCGATGGCGGTCGCCCGAACCGCGCGCTGGCGTTCCACCCGGAAAACCTCATCTGGGCTGCGATCGATGCGTCGACCAGCGCGGCCGAGGCGACCCGCTTTGCGCTCGAGCGCTGCGAGTTCCTGCGCGGAGCCGCCTGCGCGCTGTTAGAACTGAACGGCACCATGGAACGGCCGGGACCCGGGGGGGTGTGGCCGACCCGCCCGCAGGCGAGCCTGAACCCAACCTCTGAGACCCTGGTGCCAGACGCCGTGCCGTTCCTGACCGACCAGCGCCGCAGCACGTGGCTGCCCCGCTACACCCGCGAGCAGCGCCCGAAGGCGCTCGCCCTGCATCCCTCCGGCGAGGGGGCATTTCGCACTGGCCAATTGCCCGAAGTCGCCACACGCGCAGCCCTTGAGGCCTGCCGCGAAGCCAACGCCCAGCGCAATCCCGAGCGCTGCTTCCTTTACGCCGTCGGCGACCGGGTCCGCACCGGCCGCCACAGCCTGCAACGCGTGCGCGAGGGTCGGTGATGCTGAGGCGCTTGCTTTTGTCCGTGAGCCTGGTGCTCGGCGGCTGCGTGACACCCGGAGAGCAACCTGGCACCACCCTGCGGCCGCTCGCTGAAGCGGATCCGGCGATTTTCCAGCTGGTCGCACGCCCGGCTGACAGCACCCAGCTCCGCGCAGGCACGGCATTCCTCGTCACACCCACAGTGCTGGTGACGGCGCGCCACTCGATCGAGGGCATCCACGACGGGCGCGTGCTGTTGACCAATGCCGGGCGCAGTCCGCCGCTGGAGGGTCGTGTCGCTTGGGTTGCGCCCGATAGCGTTGAGCGCACCGACGTCGCCTTGATCGAGCTGTCCTCACCCGTTCTCGGGGTGAGACCCCTGACGTTTGCTGCACCCGCCAACGTCGGACAGCCGGTGCTTGCCGTCGGATACCCAATCCGGACGGAATCCCAAACGGTGCTGACGATGCTGGTGGAAGGGGTGCCCACGCCCGCACTGCCAACGTCTCAGCGGCTTGGTCGCGTCACGGCAGACCAGATGTCCCGCGATGGGCGTTGGATCACCGCGAGCTCCACTGTGTCCTCTGGCAATTCCGGCGGTCCGTTGCTGGATGCCTGCGGGCGCGTGGTTGGTATGGTTGCACGCATGGTGCCGGGAGCGGGATCAACGATCGCGCAATCCGCGCAGGTGGTCTTCGACGAACTCAACCGTTGGCGCGCCGGTACGGCCAGCGCCATCGATACCCGCCCGTGCACCCAGCAGCTGCCGGAGGCGATCCCTGGCGATGCGCCCATCGCGGTTGGAACGCTAGCTCCATGGCCGGTGCCCACTTGGCTACCGGCCTTGCAAGCAAATGCAGTGCGCAACTTGCAGCCGCGCTTGGTGGTACCGGGGTGGGTGGGCAGCCTGGCCATCGATGCCCGCGAACAAAGCATCACCAGCGGTTCCCAAACGCGCGATGCTGCATCAGCGGACCGATTGGTGCTGGAGCACTGCGAGTTCACGTCGCAGGCACCGTGCACGCTGGTGTCACGCACATCAGGTCCGGTTGCCGTCCGGCCGGCTCCTCAGCCGCAGCCGCGCTTGGCGCAGCGCTCGCCTACGGTCGTGATCTCTGAATTGCCATTCCTGAACCCAACCAGCGCCGCCTGGCTGAGCGCACGCTTCGCTGAGCGAGAGCCCGCCCGCACGGCGATTGCGCTTGAGCCACAGGGCAGCGCCTTCTGGAACACCAGCGAAACCGCCAGCGAGGCAACAGCGCACGCCCTCGCCGCCTGTCGCCGCGCGCTACCGCAAGAACGGCGCGATCAATGCTTTGTGGTTTGGGATGGCGTCCGCACGATCAGCGGTGTGTTCTCACAAGCGCGCAACGCCGAGGAGCTGCGCGCGAGCCTGCGCGCGGGCCGTCCACTGGATGGGCGTGAGACCGTGCTGGAAGATATCTCGGCTGACGTGATGACGCGGTATCTCGCGCTCGAGGCACCCAAGGCGCTGGCCGTTGATCCGGTCACCAAGCACGTCGTGATGTTCGGCCGCCAAGACACGTTGGCAGAAGCAGGGCGCCTGGTGTTGGAGCACTGCGAGTACCGCGTCGGTCGCCCCTGCCGGCTGTACGCCCGCAATGACGTCGCCCTGCTGCCAGCAGAGCGCACCCAGCCGCGGCCCCAAGCGCGCCTGCAGGCCCCGACGTTGCAGGATCTGCCCTTTGTCCAAGCAAGCCTCGTTCGCAGTGTCTTGGTCCCGGCGGCAAACAGCTACACCGCGGCTGGGAGGAAATGGACGCTAACGCTGCACCAAAGTGGCCACATCTCGATATCAAGCGCGGACACCCAAGCCGAAGCCGACCGCAATGCGCTCGCCCGGTGCCGCGATCGCAACGCGAACGACCAGCCTGATCATTGCCAGATCGCTGTGCGCGGCGACGGCCGACCGGGTCCGGCCTTGCGCTCCCCCACGCCGATCCAACCGCCGCGGGGCAGCTGATGCGCCCCCCGCTCCTGCTCGCCGCCGCCCTCATGCTCGGCGCCTGCGTCACGCCGAGTGAGCCGGTTGCCACCATCCCACGCCCGTTGCCGGAGGCTGATCCAGCGATCTTCTTGGCCGTTGTGCCGCAAAGCGATCGCACCCGGCCCAGCATGGGCAGTGCGTTTCTGGTTTCGCCCAGCTTGCTGGTGTCCAACCGCCATGTGGTCGATGGCGCGCACGAGGGCCGGGTCCTGCTGACCAACCGCGGCCGCACCCCGCCGCTGGAGGGGCGGGTGATCTGGGTGTCGAACGGTCGATACAACACCGTGGACCTCGCGGTAATCGAACTCGCCGCCCCCCTCAACGATGTGAAACCGCTCGCACTCGCGCCGGCACCCACGGTGGGACAGCGCGTGGCGGCGGCGGGCTATCCCGCCCGATCGGACTATCCAGGCTCGATCCTGGCCATGACGGCCGAAGGTTTGGCAGCCGAGACCCCGCCCTCCGCCCGGCGGCTGGGCACCGTCGTCTCCGTCCAGAGCGAGCCCGGGGGGCGGTGGTTTGAGACGACATCGATCGTCGTCGGCGGCATCTCCGGCGGCCCGATGCTGGATGGATGCGGGCGGGTCATGGGGATCGCGACCCGCTTTCGATTTGGCGACGACCGCCAGAACAGCACGCTCGCGCAGCTGACTGCCGTCATCGAACAAGAACTCGATCGATTGCGCCCGGCTGCGCTGACCCGCGCGACCAGTCCGTGCGCCACCCCGCTGCCCGACGGAACGATCGCGGACGCAGACGGCCAAGCGCTGGCAATGGCCCCGTGGCCCGCGCCCAACTGGCTACCACCAGGGTATCGCCCGTGGCTTCAGGAGATGCAGGGTAGCCCAACAGCACCGGGCCGGGTGTCCAGCCTCGCGATCGATCGTGGTTGGAGAGCCGTCTATTCGGCGCCGCTGGCACCAGACGTCGAGTCTGCTGACCGAATGGCGCTCGAGCTGTGCGAGATCATCGCGAGCACAGCGTGCCGAACGATTTCTCGCTCCATAGGAGCGCCGATTTCACAAACACCGGTCGCGCCGCAGCCACGCCTGGCCCGCCGATCAACCGAGTTCGTGGCCAGCGAGGTGCCGTTTCTGCTGCCCGCAGAAACTGCATGGCTGGGAGCACGCTTTGCGGAGCGCGACGCCAGCCGCACCGCGGTCGTCGTGCATCCCTGGCTCGGCGGCTTTGTGCAGACCAGCGGGACCGCTGAAGAGGCGCTGGGGCACGCTGTGGCCGACTGCCGCCGCTCTGCCGGCAGTTATCGCGATCACTGCTTCGTCTACTGGACCGGTGCGGCCACGGTGCCCGAACCCTTTACCTTGGCGAACAACACCGGACGGCTGCGCGCCACCATGGTTGACGGCCAGCCCTTGGATGCGGATCACACGCACACGAGCGATTTCCCGCGGGACATCATCGAGCGCTATGCGCGCTCGCGCTCCGAAAAGGCAATGGCCGGCGACGGCACCCGGGACAGTGTTCGCTGGGCATCTGAGCGCAGCACGCTGGCCGATGCCGAGCGCATTTCACTGGAGATGTGCGAGTACCATGCCGATCGGCCGTGCCGACTGCTCGCCCGCAACGACGTCGCCCTGCTGGCCACCGAACGCGCCCTGCCCCGCCCGCAACCGCGCTTGGAAGCACCGGCCCTGCCGGCGCTGCCGTTTGTGGACACAGCCTTCGCCGAAAGCCTGGCGAAGCTCGCGCGCGACTACACCGCCGCCGGCGAGGCCTGGGCGCTGGCACTGCATCCGTCCGGCGCACTTCGGCTAGCCAACGCTGCCACACAAGCCGACGCCGACACCGCCGCGCTCGGCAGCTGCCGCGAGCGCACGGCCCGCGTCGATCCAACCCACTGCCGGATCGTGTTGCGCGGCGATGGACGGCCGGCAGAGCCGTTTCGAATGCTGGCAAGGTAGGGGGGGGAAAGGGCTGATGGAGGGGAAGATGATGGGATCGAGAGTTTCGAGCTTTCACACCTCTGTCTTGCTGACGCTATGGCGTGGCGCCGCCGCAGCATTCCTCTTGGTCCTCCAGACCCCGTGGCTCGGCATCGCCGGCGCTCAAGATGTCTTTGCGGAGTTGGACAAGTCTGTATTCCGTGTCGAGGTGGCACAGTCCAACAATACTGGCTATGGTACAGGGACTGCGTTTTTGATTAATCCCACACTTCTGGTGACTAGTCGCCATGTTGTTGAGAACGCCCATTCCGATCGAGTCCTGTTAATGAATACTACATTGGAGAAGCCGATTGTTGGTCGTGTTGTTGGTCAATCAATAGACCCTACCGCGCTGGTTGACCTTGCATTCATTGAGATTGATGAACCGATCCAAGGCTTGAAAGCTGCGATATTTGGACCTGTCCCGCAGGCTGGTGATGCCGTTACGTTCACGGGATTTGCCGTTCTGGATACCGACCCTTTTTGGATTCTTACACTACGCCGCGACGGAGCGCCGATTGACTTACCACCACTGGATCGAAAGACCGCCAGCGTCCTGGTACCCGATCCGTCGCACATCGGCAGCTGGTTTGCTGCCGGCATCTCGTTGATCGGTGGTGACTCGGGAGGGCCAATCTTTGGTGCCTGTGGCCGTGTCGTCGGAGTCGCAACGTCAAGATCCCGAGATACTGCTGTGACCCAAACCGCCTATGCACAATCAGCCGAAGTCATTGTGAGTGAACTGAAACGACTGGCCCTTCTGGCGGACATCACGGTGGCGACAGAAGCCTGTGACGAAGCCATGGCGGATAGCCGCTGGCAACCGACAGTGCGTTCCGCTCCCGAAAACCAGCCATGGCCGAAACCGACTTGGCTACCTCCGGGCTACACGTTGTTTCTCGAGTCACACCGAGACGTGCACCATCATCTCGGATGGGTATCCAGTCTTGCCGTTGATGAGAGGTGGCAGAAGGCTGCGATCGGGTTCGGTCAAACAGACACTGGCGCCGCCGCTGATCTGCAGGCGCTGGAGGTCTGTGAGGTCGTGACACGTACGCCATGCCGTATCATAACGCGATCAAGCGGCGCGCCCGAAGCAATGCCAGCTGCGAATCGCCAGGTACGTGTGCATCAACTTTCTCCAGAATTCGATATCGACGAACTACCTATAGCGGGTGTGATTGCGCGGCGCTGGATTAACGCTCGAATGGCCGAAGGAAATCGGAGCAAAACCGCTTTGGTAATACATCCACTTTTTGGGGCATTTATCGAGACTTCAGATAGTATTGAAGACGCGACAGCGACCGCATTAGCCGCATGTTTTGAGAGTGCGGGCGAAACCGAACACGATTTGTGCTTTCTCTACTGGAACGGCCGATCGACTTGGCAGGGGTTCCTTGATCGCGAGGAGAGTGCGCGCCAACTTCGAGCTATGATTGGCGAAGGCAGGCCGATTGTGTCAGGTACAACGACACTAGATGGAATACCTGCAGCAACCGTGGCAAAGTATGCAAGCTTTGCCAAGCCAAAGGCTCTGGCCTTCGACCCGGTCACTGGGATTACCGGCATGGTGGGTGCCGCGGGTTCCGTCGCCTTCGCGGCGCAGCAGGCGCTGGAGACTTGCGAGTATGACTCAGGCAATCCATGCCAGTTGATTGCAAGCAACAATGTAGCACTGCAGATAGCGGAACGACAGCAGGTGAGACCGCAAAAAAGCTTGAACGGTGTGGCAACGATTAGCGATTTGCCGTTTTTGTTTCCATTTTTTTCACGACAGATCCAGGCAGCGCTCGATAACACCAAGCCTACTCCTGATTTCTGGACACTAACCTTGCACCCCCATGGAGCGATTGACTTGAGATCGGGCTCAAGCCAAGCAGAGGCGGATGCGGGCGCCCTTGCAGCTTGCCGCGAGGCGAAAGCCCTGCAGTATCCAGATCACTGCGCCATCGTGCTTCGAGGGGATGGTCAACCCGGTCCACCGATGCGCTCACCAACACCGGGCGTGGTGGTGATCGGCAGTCCCACCGCCCCCTAACCCGCCGCCGCTGGCACCAGCAGCCGCTCTCGAACCGCCGTCATCGTCTCCCGGCACCGCGCCACCATTAGCCCGGCTTTCGGTGCCACCACGGTATAGCGCGAGCCATCGAGGTGGCTCACCACGCCGCCCGCCTCGGCAACAATCAGCGTCCCAGCCGCGTGGTCCCACGGCAGAGCGTTGCGGAAGACGGCGAAGTCGGTTTCGCCCTCGGCGACGCGCAGGTGTTCGCGGCCGGCACACCAGAGTGGGTCGATCGCGGTGACACTGCGCAGCTCCGCGATCAGGCGGCGGCGGGCGGGTTCGGGGAAGTATTTGATGTGCACGGAACCGAGCGGCCAGGTGTCGCGCCGGGGCTCGGTGAGGGCCAGGCGCACGCCGTTGCGAAACGCCCCGCTGCCGCGTTCAGCGATCACGGTGGCGCCAGCGAAC
>JAAFHH010000117.1 GCA_013297545.1 Alphaproteobacteria bacterium | reverse complement strand
TAGGCGGCGCGGTTCAATCTCGCCTGCCGCTTCCCGGTGGGCGTGCCAGTGGCGCCAGCCCTCGATCTGCACCGCGATGAAGAACAGCTGCAGCCCAGCACTGGCGTAGAGGCTGGCGTCAAAAAACACCCAGCAATAGGCGCCTGCCCCCACAATGCCAACAGCGAAGGTCGTAATCGAGCGATAGACGGCGGCCAGCACGGCAACCAGACTAAGGCCGGCCGCCACCCATTCGATCAGGCTCATGCGAACAACACCACCAGGTCAGACGACAATCGGGATCTGCTGCGGCGGGCGATCACGCAACTCGCCGCCACACCGTTCGCTCAAGCAATCGAACAGCCGGCGCGCCACCCGGTGTTGCAGCTGGCTCTGATCGCGCAATTGCGCCCAGAACCGGTGCACCGGGGTGACCGGCACCAGGTCAACCGCGAGGGTGACTTCCGTCTGCTCCCCCTGGCGGGCGAGCCCCCAGCGGCCAACCCCGCGCACCGGCCCGTCGTGGAAGTGGAACTCCACATAGCGGCCGGGTGATGCGTCGATGATCTGGCAGACTTGCCGGCCGATCGGGCCAACGAACGCCCAGCGCCCACCAACCCCGCCGTGCTTGGAGAGTGCTCTGGCATCCCACTCCGGTGGCCACCATTCATGATAGCGGTGCGTGCCGGCAAGAGCGACAAAAACGACACCAATGTCGACCGGCAGACGCCGGCGATCCACGGCTACCGTGCGGATCGCAGCGTCGCTCATCGCTTAGCGGGACCGGGGAAAGGCAGCTGCACCGGGATAGTGAGCAGCCGCACCCAGGCGTTCTTCAATGCGAATCAGCTGGTTGTACTTCGCCAACCGATCGGAGCGCGACAACGAGCCGGTCTTGATCTGGCCGCAGTTGGTCGCAACCGCGAGATCGGCAATCGTGGTGTCTTCGGTTTCGCCGGAACGGTGCGACATAACCGCAGTGTAACCGTGGCGGTGCGCCAGTTCCACTGCTTCCAGCGTCTCGGTCAATGTGCCGATCTGGTTCACCTTGATCAGTATCGAATTGGCGAGGCCGTTCTTGATGCCATCGGCCAGACGCGCGGGATTGGTGACAAACAGATCATCGCCAACCAACTGCACGGTTGAGCCCAGCGCCTTGGTGAGCGCGGCCCAGCCCGCATAGTCTTCTTCGGCCATGCCGTCTTCGATCGACCGAATTGGGAAGGCTTTGCACAGGCCCTGGTAGAATTCGACCAGACCGCCAGCGTCGAGCACCTTGCCCTCGCCCTTCATGTCGTATTTGCCGTCTTTGAAGAACTCGCTCGACGCACTGTCGAGGGCGAGCACGAAGTCGGTGCCCGCCTTGAAGCCAGCCGCTTCGATCGCGTGCATGATCGCCGAGAGCGCGGCTTCCGCATTCGCGAGGTTCGGGGCAAAGCCACCTTCGTCGCCAACATTGGTCGCGTGGCCGTGCTTCTTCAGCTGGGCTTTGAGGGCGTGAAACACCTCCGCCCCCATGCGCACGGCATCCGACAGGGTTTCAGCACCGACCGGCAGGATCATGAATTCCTGGATGTCGAGCGGGTTGTCCGCGTGCGCACCACCGTTGATCACATTCATCATCGGCACCGGCAAGGTGCGCGCCAGCGCCCCGCCGAGGTAGCGGTAGAGCGGCTGGTCGACGTCTGCCGCTGCCGCTTGCGCCACCGCCAAGGAGACGCCGAGCAGCGCATTCGCCCCCAGCCGGCTCTTGTTCGCGGTACCATCAAGCGTGATCAACGCCCGGTCGATCGCGATCTGGTCTTCGACCTCCATGCCGGAGAGCGCATCGAAAATCTCGCCATTCACATTCTCGACCGCGCGCAGCACGCCTTTGCCGAGGTAGCGGCGCTTGTCGCCATCGCGCAGTTCCACGGCCTCGTGGGTCCCGGTCGAGGCACCCGATGGCACGGCTGCGCGGCCGATGGTGCCGCTGTCGAGGATGCAATCGACCTCCACGGTCGGGTTGCCACGGCTGTCGAGGATCTGGCGGGCGCGGAGATCGGCAATGGCTGACATCGGGGAACTGCCTTTCAGAACTGGGGCATCGGGGACGCTTTCGACAATCGGTCGAACGCGATCAACTGTTCAAGCAAGCCTTTGAGCGCCTTCAAGGGCACCATGTTCGGCCCGTCGGACGGCGCCTTGTCCGGGTCCTGGTGGGTTTCGATGAACACGGCGGCCACGCCAACCGCAATCGCGGCGCGTGCGAGCACCGGCACCATCTCGCGCTGACCACCCGAACTCGCCCCCTGCCCGCCCGGCTGCTGGACCGAGTGGGTGGCATCGAACACGACCGGGTAGCCGGTTGCCGCCAGCACCGGCAGTGCCCGCATATCGCTCACCAGGGTGTTGTAGCCGAAGGAGGCGCCGCGTTCGCACAGCAAGATGTTCTGGTTGCCGGTCGACGCGACCTTGGCTGCGACATTCGCCATGTCCCAGGGCGCCAGGAACTGGCCCTTCTTGATGTTGATCGCACGCCCCGTCTCGCCGGCCGCCAACAGCAAGTCGGTCTGGCGGGAGAGGAACGCCGGGATCTGCAACACATCGACGACCTTCGCCACTTCAGCGCACTGATCCGGCAGGTGGACGTCCGTCAGCACTGGGCAGCCGCGCGTCTCGGCGATCTCAGCGAGGATCGGCAGTGCCGTCTCCAGCCCAATGCCGCGCGCGCCGCTCACAGAGGTGCGGTTCGCCTTGTCGAAAGAGGTTTTGTAGATGAGGCCGATGCCGAGCGCTGATGTGATCTCCACCAGCGCGGCCGACATCTCCATGCCATGCGCCCGGCTTTCGAGGGCGCAGGGGCCGGCAATCAGCACCAGCGGCTGGTTGTTGCCAATGGTCACGGGCCGGGCGCGCCCCGCTCCCACGACCACGGTGTGCGCTGCAGTCATCAGGCGATCCTCGACGTCTTCATCGACGCCGCAACGAAGGAGGTGAACAGCGGGTGCGGCTCAAACGGCTTCGACTTCAGCTCCGGGTGGAACTGCACGCCCACGAACCAGGTGTGATCCGGCCGCTCGACGATTTCCGGCAGCACGCCATCGGGCGACAGGCCAGAAAACCGGTAGCCCGCCGCCTCCAGCGCACTGCGATACGACAAGTTCACTTCGAACCGGTGACGGTGGCGTTCCGAGATCACGTCACTGCCATAGACCGATCGCACCAAGCTGCCGGCCTGCAACAAGCACGGATAGGCGCCAAGCCGCATGGTGCCGCCGAGGTCGGAGCCCTCGTCGCGCCGCTCCACTTGGTTGCCGCGGGTCCATTCGGTCATCAAGCCGACGACAGGATCGTCAGCCGGCCCGAATTCGGTTGAGGCCGCACCCTCGATACCGGCGCAATTGCGCGCGCCTTCGATCACCGCCATCTGCATGCCAAAGCAGATGCCGAAGTACGGCACACCGCGTTCGCGCGCGTATGTCACGGCGTGGATCATGCCCTCGGTACCGCGAATCCCAAACCCACCCGGCACCAGGATGCCTTGGGCCTCCTGCAGCCGGTCCCGCTCAGCAGAGGGTCGGTCGAGTTCCTCGGAATTCACCCAGTCGACCAGCACCTTGGCGTCGTTGGCGGCACCGGCGTGGATCAGCGCTTCTTGCAGCGATTTGTAGGCATCCAACAGCTCGGTGTACTTGCCGACGATCGCGATGCGCACGGTGCCGTGGCGCGGCTGCATGATCCGGTTGACCAGCGCGTCCCAGCCGGCCATCTGCGGCCCGGGCTCGGTCGGCAGCCCGAAGTGCTTCAGCACTTCGCCGTCGAAGCCCTGCTCGTGGTACTGGCGCGGGGCGGCGTAGATGCTGGCGACATTGAGGGCCGGGATCACCCGCTCTTTGCGCAGGTTGCAGAACAGGCTGATCTTGCGGATCTCGTCGTCGCCGATGTCACGCTCGCAGCGCGCCAGCAGCACATCGGGGCGAATGCCGACGGACTGCAGTTCTTTCACCGAGTGTTGGGTCGGCTTGGTCTTGAGTTCGCCCGCCGCACCGACGAACGGCACCAGGGTCAAGTGCACAAAGCATACCCGGTCCGAGCCCAACTCGTTGCCGAGTTGGCGAATCGCTTCCAGGAACGGCAGGCTTTCGATGTCACCAACCGTGCCGCCGATTTCGCACAGCACGAACTGCGCATCACCGGTGTCCGCCTGAATGAAGTCCTTGATCGCATCGGTGACGTGCGGGATGACCTGGATGGTTTTGCCCAGATACTCCCCGCGCCGTTCTCGCGCGATCACCTCGGAATAGATGCGGCCCGTGGTCACATTGTCCGAGCGCTTGCCGTTGATGCCGGTGAAACGTTCGTAGTGGCCGAGGTCAAGGTCGGTTTCCGCACCATCATCGGTCACGAACACTTCGCCGTGTTCATAGGGCGACATCGTGCCGGGATCGACATTGAGGTATGGATCAAGCTTGCGCTGGCGCACGCGGTAGCCGCGCGCCGTCAGCAGCGCGCCAAGCGAGGCGGACGCAATGCCCTTGCCGAGCGACGACACGACGCCGCCGGTGATGAACACAAATCGGGGCGGTTGGCCCGCGAGACTGAGATCCGGGCCGGGTGCGTCACGCTCGCTCATCACTGTACCTCAGCGCGCGAGGGGAACTTGCGGGGCCGTCGGTTGGGCGGGGGCTTGGTCGAGAATCGACGTGGGCGCCGCCGCCGGTGCGCGACCCTGCGTCGCAAACACTGCCAGCACCAGCGAGGTCGCGATGAAGGCAGTGGCGATGATCGCGGTCGTGCGGCTGAGCGCGTTGGTGGCGCCGCGGTTGGTCATGAAGCCGCCGGCATTGCCACCGCCGATGCCAAGGCCGCCGCCTTCGCTGCGCTGAATCAGAATGACGCCAACCAGCGCCAGGGCCAGCAACAGGTGGATGACAAGCACAATGGTTTCCATGACGCCCTGGCGTTGTGATCGACAAAAAACGAAGGATCGCCCGCTTGCTCAGCGCGCGACCGCCAAGACATAGCCCCGGAACGCGGGCGATACCAGTGCGGAATTAACGGGCCAGCGCTGCTGCTGCAATCGCGAGCCACTCGGCTGGGTTCAAGCTCGCCCCCCCAACCAGCGCGCCATCCACGTTGGCCGCGGCCAAGATCTCCGCCGCGTTGCCGGGCTTGACCGACCCGCCGTAGAGCAACCGGGTCTCTGCACCGACCAACCCGCGCAGCATCGCGTGCATATCTGCGATGTCTTGGACCGACGCTGTGCGCCCGGTGCCGATCGCCCACACCGGCTCGTACGCCACCACCACATCGCCCGGCGGAACCGAACACGCGATCTGGGCTGCCACTACCGCGGTTGCAGCCCCGCTGTCGCGTTCCGCCAAAGTCTCGCCAACACAGATGATCGGGGTGAGGCCGGCTGCTAGGGCGGCGACCGCTTTGGCGCGCACCAGCGCATCCGTCTCCCCATGATCGCGCCGCCGTTCCGAATGGCCGACGATGACGTACGTCGCCCCGAGATCCGCCAGCAGCGCGGCCGAAGTATCGCCGGTATGGGCGCCTTCCGCATGCGGGTGGCAGTCTTGCCCGCCAAGCCCGACACCGCGTGGGGCCAGTGCTGGTGCCAGCAGCGCGATCAGCCCGGCGGGTGCGCACACCACCAGCTCGACCGCGCTGGCCTCAGCCGGCAAGCCCGCGACAAAGCGCTCGGCCATGGCGCGCGATCCGTACATCTTCCAATTGCCAACGATGGTGGTCTGGCGTGCCATGGCAGGGGTCCCTTGTGATCTGGTGTCCTGGTTCCTATAGTCGCGCCCCTCGCCGTTGCCAAACGCTTCGCTCACATCAGTGGATCCGTCGATGCTTCAAGCCATCCGCAGCCGTGCCGCAACCTGGGTCGTCAAGGTCCTGTTTGTGCTGCTGATCATCTCCTTCGGGGCCTGGGGCATCGCCGACTACATCAACCGCGGCGGACGAGCGACCCATGTCGCGACGGTAGGCGACCAGACGATCGAACCGCAGCGCGTCAACCAAGCGCTGACCGAAGAAATCCAGCGCCTGCGCCAGATGCTCGGGCCAACCTTCGACCGCGAACAAGCCCGCCAGTTCGGCATCGTCGACAGTGTGCTCGACGGTCTGATCACCCGCAGCCTGGTCGAACAAGAAGCCAAGCGCTTGGGCCTCCAGGTCTCCGACGAGGGCGTGCGCACCGCGATCACGTCGGAGCGCATGTTCGCTGGCCCCGATGGCCAATTCGACCGCCTGCGCTTCCAGCAGCTGCTGGCGCGCGCCGGCTACACCGAGCAGCGCTACATCGCCGAACTGCGCCAAGACCTCGGCCGCCAGCATCTCCTGACCCCCGTGCAACAGAGTGCGCGGGCACCACAGCTGCTCGCCGAACAAGTGCTGAAGTTCCGCGAAGAACGGCGCGTGGCGATGGTCGCAACCATCCCAGCCCACGCCGTGCCCGATCCCGGCTTGCCGTCGGCGGAGCAGATCGCAGGCTTCCATCGCGAGAACGCGAGCCGCTTCACCGCACCCGAACGCCGCGACGCCCAGCTGCTGCTGCTCGGGCCAGAGCAGGTGCAAGCCAGCGTCGCCGTCGGTATCACCGCGATCGAGGAAGCCTACCGCCAGCGCTTGCGCGAATTCACCACGCCGGGGCGCCGGGTGGTGCAGCAACTGCTCTACGCCGATGAAGCCGCCGCTACCGCCGCCCACGCCCGCTTGGTCGCCGGCACAGCCATCGAGGAGGTCGCAGCCGACGCTGGCAACCTCGCGGGGGCTGACACAAACCTCGGCGAGATTGGCGAGCGCGACCTGCCGGCAACGCTCTCAGGCCCGGTGTTTGCCGCCGGCGCCAACACGACGCTGGCGCCAATCCGCTCCGGTCTTGGCTGGCACGTCTTCCGCGTCACCGACGTCACCGCCGAAGTGGTGATCCCGCTCGAGCAGGTGCGCGACCGGATCGGCACCGAACTCGCCCGCGAACGCGCGGTTGACCGGGTGATCCAGCTGACCAACCGGGTCGAAGACGCGCTCGCCAGCAACGCGACGCTCGAGGAAGTCGCCCGCGAAGTGGGGGCGATCATCGTGCCGCTCGCCGGCATCGACCGTCGCGGCCTCGATGCCACCGGCAGCCGAGCCGCTGGCCTGCCGGCTGGCGATGCCACGCTGCGTCTGGTGTTCGAAACCGCGGAAGGCCGCACGACCCAGCGCGTCATCGAAGCCACCCGCGACGCGATCGCTGCTGTGCGGGTCGACCGAGTGGTCCCGCCCACGCTGCGCCCGATTGCTGAGGTGGAAGACCAACTGATCGCCGGCTGGGTCGCCCAAGAAATCGACCGTGCCGTGCGTGCACGCGCCGAAGAAGTGGCAACGGCGCTGCGCCAAGGGGTCGATTTCGCAACCGCCCTGCCGGTGGAAGTGGCCGAAGCGACGGTGACCGACGGCTTCACGCGTACCGGCACCGGTGCCTCCCTGCCGCCGGCCCTGGTTGCGGACCTGTTCACCCTGCCCGTCGGCGGGGTTGCGATCGCGGCCGCTGCCGATGGCTACACGGTCGCACAGTTGGCCGAAATCACCGCTGCCACACCCGATGCTGAGACAGTGGCGCAGCAAGCGACCAATCTGTCCGCCGGCATCGGCGACGATCTGGTGCAGCAGTTCGAAAAGGCGCTGCGCCAGCGCTTCCCGGTCACCATCGACCGGCGCGCGCTGGGGCAGCTGTTTTAGGCGCTTACGCCGGGCCGACGTAGGTAAACCCAACCTCGGTCGCCGCCGCCGCGATCAGAGGGCCGAGGTCGCCAGCATCACCGCCGATGGTGACGATGCCGGTCTTGGCGTCGACCTTCTCGACCAAGATCGTGGTGTCCTGGCGCTTGATCGCCTTTTTCAGCGACATGGCACAGCCATCACAGTGCAAACCTTCAACGCGGTACTCAGCCATCGGATCCTCCATGGGGTTGGAGGGAGAGTTCGGTATGGCGAGGGCTCGCGTCAAGCGCTGGCAGGAAAGCCGTCACCTTCGTCAGTCAGCCAGCCGACCAGCGAGCACCATCACTTGTTTGATTGTGGACTGTTGGCCGACGCTTCGGGCGCTGCTGCCGTTGCATTTGGATCCGTCGAGGTAGCCATAGTGCCGGTTGCA
>JAAFHH010000115.1 GCA_013297545.1 Alphaproteobacteria bacterium | reverse complement strand
CCCCCGCTTGCGGGGGGAGGGGTTTTCTGTCGGCTTTGAGAGCGTCAGGGTTTTGCGGGGCTTTGGTTTTGGTGCTGCAGCACTTGGCGCGGGAGACGCCGAACGACCCCGGCCCCGCTTCATCGCCGGCGGTTCTGGCGGCAGATCAATCGGGTAGACTGCCCCCAACTGCTCGCGCAGCACCTTGGTCGGCACTTCTTCGACCTGGCCGCGCTCCAACAGACCCAGCTGGAACGGCCCATACGCCGTGCGGATCAGGCGGGTGACCCGGCAGCCGAGGTGTTCGACAACCTTGCGGATTTCGCGGTTCTTGCCCTCGCGCAGCTGAAAACTCGCCCAGGCGTTGGTGCCGCGGGCTTGTTCCAACTCCGCGATGATTGGTCCGTAGGACACGCCATCGATGGTGATGCCCTCGGCCAGATCCGCCAGGCGCGCTTGGCCGATCAGACCGTGGATGCGCACCTTGTAGCGCCGCACCCAGCCGGTCTTCGGCAGTTCCAACTGGCGGGCGAGCGCGCCGTCGTTGGTCAGCAGCAGCAAGCCTTCGGATGTCAAGTCCAGCCGGCCGACCGAGAGCACGCGCGGCATGTCCGGCGGCAGGGCCTGGAACACGGTCATCCGGCCATCGGGGTCGCGGTGGGTGGTCACCAAGCCATCGGGCTTGTGATAACGCCACAGCCGCGTCGCCTCCGCCGCCGGCAGCGGCGCGCCATCGACCAGGATTTTTTGGTGTGGCAACACGTCGAGCGCCGGCGAGGTCAGCACCACGCCATCGACCTTGACCCGACCATCGGCAATCAACCGTTCGGCATCGCGCCTGGAGCACACACCAGCACGCGCGATGCGCTTGGCGATGCGTTCGCCCTCGCCGCTCATTGGCAGGCCGCCACGAAGGCGTGGAACAAGGCGCGGTCGCCAGGGCCGACATGGTATTCCGGGTGCCACTGCACGCCGAGGCAGAAGCGTTTTCCCGGCGCCTCGATGCCTTCGATCACGCCATCGGGGGCGGTGGCATTGACCGTGAGGTCCGGCCCGACGCTCTTCACCGCCTGGTGGTGCGTGGTGTTCACCTGCAGCTCGGCGACACCCACGATTTGGTGGAGCCGGCTGCCGGGCGTGATGGTGACCGTGTGCCCGGGCAGCGTTTTCTCAGTCTTCTGTTCGTGATTGAGGGCACCCGCGACCTCATCGGGGATGTGCTGCACCAGCGTGCCGCCGAGGGCGACCGCCAGCAGCTGCTCCCCACCACAAATGCCGAGCAGCGGCAGATCGCGGGCGAGTGCCCCTTGCAGCACCGCGAGTTCAAACGCCGTGCGCCGATCCTTGGTGGTCACGCTCGCGTGGCGGGTGCTCGCCCCCCACAGGGCTGGATCAATATCGAACGCGCCGCCGGTGACCACCAAGCCGGCCAACCGATCAAGGTAGTCGACTGCCCGGTCTGGTTCATGGGGCAGCATGACTGGCAACCCTCCCGCGGCATCGACCGCTTCGGCGTAGTTCTGGCGCAGCGCGTACCAGGGCATGGCGGACCAACCGCCGGCGGGTTCAGCGTCGAGCGAGACACCGATCAGAGGACGTGACATGGCAAGAACGATAAGGTGACGCGCCATGCCCGACAAGCCAAACCCCATGGACCACGCACTAACCCTCGCCCGCACGGCCGCGGAGGCAGGCGAAGTGCCGGTTGGCGCGGTGGTGATCGCCGATGATGGCACGGTGCTGGCGTCTGCCCACAACCTGGTCGAGGCCCAGCGCGACCCGACGGCGCACGCGGAGATTCTGGCCCTGCGTCAGGCAGCGGCCTTGCGGGCGGAGAAATGGCTGCCGGATGCCACGCTCTACGTGACGTTGGAGCCGTGTGCCATGTGTGCCGCCGCGATCTCCCAGTTCCGCATCCGGCGGCTGGTGTTCGGTGCCTATGACGTGAAGGGTGGCGCAGTAGAGCACGGGGCCCGCTGGTTCCAGCAGCCGACCTGCTTGCACAGGCCAGAGGTGGTGGGGGGGGTTGCGGAAACCAAGGCAGGCGCGCTGCTGCGGGGGTTTTTCGAAGCCCGTCGCGCTTAAGCCGAATTACCTAAACCATTGCGACTAGACAGTATGAGGATTCTGCGCTGGACCCACAGTTGCCCTCATGGGATCTTAAGCGCGCAAAGGGTCGTAACAAGAAGGATTTCCCATTATGTATGACAAGATCACCCTGAACGTTCCGACCGCTCCACTCAATGCCAACACGCTGACTATCGGTGGCCGGAACGCCAATGGCACGGTGTCAAACGTAACGCTGACGGCGGTGCTCAGTGCGCCCGCCGCGGGCCAGTTCATCACCGATGGCAATCTTACCAACACGCTGACCAATTTGGCGGTGGCGTTCAACACAGCGATGGCCGGCAAAGCCACGATGACGGTGCAACACGTCCCCGACCGGGTTGAGATCGTGCCCGTCAGCACGGACCGCGCCTCGACGGCATTCTTTCTTGGCTCTCTGACCGGCATCGGCGAATTGGCGGGCGTACCCGCCTACAGCCACTTGGCGGGCACATTCTCACTCGTGAATGCCAGCCAGACAGTCACCGGCACCGGCGGAGCCGACACGATCGATGTTTTCAACGGCAGTCATTTAAGCAACGCGACGATCGATGGTGGCGCTGGCACTGACATTATCTATGTGGTTGGTAACGAGACTATTGCGCTTGCCGCCGGAACGTCCTTCACTCAGGTAGAAGAATTTCGGTTTAACCCGAACGCTGCAACTAAAATTCTGGATATCACCGCTATTGCCCAGCTGGGCTCCCTGAACACTATCGACATGGGCGGTGGCCAAATTCGCATCCAGGGTGCATTTACTGGGCTGGTCGATTTCACGGGCAAGATCCTCAACAATGTTAGCGAAATCGCCCGAGCTACCGCGAACTCAACGGCCATCCAAGCGCCTGATGGATACAACGGCAAAATCACAGGCGGAAATAGTGCGGACACTTTGTTGGGCGGTTCCGGAGCAGAGACAATATCTGGCGGTTTTGCTAGCGATAGTATTTCTGGAGGTGGGGGCGCCGACTCGCTCTCGGGAGGCATCGGTAACGATACTATCACGGGCGGCCCAGATACTGACCGCGTCGACGGCGGCCTTGACGAAGACTTGATATTGATCAGCACCGCTGACTGGACTGGACCAGAAACCGTGATTGGCGGGAATGGCGACGACACCATTCAATTTGATGGATCGCTGCTCGATCTCGGCGGCAAGACCGTGAATACCGTCGAGCACTTTGTTGGCACGTTTGCGTCCGGTAACCGGGTCAACCTCAGTGCGGCGCAGTTTCTGACGCCCTTAAGTTACACCGGCGGCGCCGGCATTGACACCGTGGGTGTGTTCAGCGGCACGGCAGACTTTACCGGCAAGACACTCGCCAGCATCGAAGTGCTGGAACTGATGACCGCCAACAACACGCTGACCATGCCGGCGGGCGTGTCCCTCATCGGGCGCAACACGCTTGGCACGGGCGTGATCGTGGCAGCGCTGGCCGATGTCAGTGCGAACACCCAGAAATTCGAATTCCAAGGCGTTGGTCCCGATATCTTGCGCCTGACCGGCGGCGGGACGATCGACTTCACTGGGAACACCTCCTTCACGGGGCTGGAGACGGTGGAGTTCGCCGGTGCCACACCCGTGATCATGACCGCGCACAATTCTGTGTCCGCGCGCTATGTCGGGTCGACCGGGGCTGACAGCCTCAACGGCGGCTTGGTCGCCGACACGCTGCAGGGCGGTGATGGCGACGATACGCTGGTGGCTGGCGGCGGTGTGGACAAGCTGCAAGGCGGCAACAACGACGACGTTATCCGGTTTCCGTCGGGTGCCGTTGACACCGGCGAGATCATCGATGGCGGTGCCGGCACGCTGGATGTGTTGCGCTTCGACGGCACATCCGTCTTGCTCGTCAACAACGCTACCATCAGCAACATCGAACGCATTGAGACCACGGCCAACGACACGACGTTGCAGATCAGCGCAGCACAGCTTGCCGGCGTGACCGAGATCGACATGAAGGGCTCTGGGACGTTCGACAGTCTGTCGGTCACCGGGGGAACCGTCGACCTCACGGGTATCACTCTCACCGGCATCAACAAGATCACCCCCGGCTCCTCACCCGCGACGATCACCTTGCCGGCGAGCGTCGCAACCCCCCTCCTCGCAACCGGCAGCCTTAACAACGACACGTTCGTTGTCACGCGCACTGCGCTTGCGGCCAACCAGTTCGGCTTTAGCCTCAATACGGGGACCGACCGCGTCGTGGTGACCGGCGGCGGTACGCTGGACCTTGGGACGGTCACCACCTTGACCGACGTCGAGGAGGTGCTGTTCCAAGGGGCGGGCCCTTACACCGTCTCCGCTGGCAACACTGCCGCGCGCGTCCTCCTGGCGGAGGGCGGCAACGACAGCCTGACCGGTGGCAGCCAAGCCGACACGCTCTTCGGCGGCACCGGTAACGATACGCTAACCGGTGGTGCCCAAGCGGACGTGCTCGTGGGCGAGGTTGGCAACAACAAGCTGTTCGGCAATTTCGGCAATGATTTCCTGTTCGGCGGCACAGATGCCGACACGCTGGATGGCGGCGAAGACAATGACACGCTGGTGGCCGACGCCCAGAATGATCGCCTGCAAGGCTGGGATGGGGCCGATACCCTGTTCGGCGGCACTGGCGCCGATACCCTCGAAGGCGGCAACGAAAACGACGTGCTGGTTGGTGGCGCCGATGCCGACAGTCTGGTCGGTGGCCAAGGCACCGACACGCTGTTTGGCGGCTCCGAAAACGACATCCTCGACGGGTCGGGCGACACGAGCCCCGATCTGCTGCTCGGCGGCGATGGCCCGGATCTGCTGATTGCGGCCAGCAACGATGTCATGTGGGGCGGCACCGCCAATGACACGTTCCGCCTTATGTCCGCGGGCACCTTCACCATTGCGGACTTTGTGCGCAGTGACGGCGATCGGATCGACCTCACGTCGCTGAGCGCGGCCTACACCGGGGCGGCGGCCGTGACGCTGATCGGCACGCCAGAGGTGCGTTCGAACGGCCTCATCTACACCTTCCTGCACGGCGGCAACACGATTGTGCTGAACGTCGTCGGCAACCCAGCGCCCACTGGGCTCATCGCGGGCGACTTCCTGTAGACCTCTGGAGGTGGAGGCCCAAACCGGCTAGCGTGGCACCCGCAACGAAGCAGGGGAGCGGGCAGACGTGTACGATCAAGCCAATATCTTCGCGCGCATCCTGCGCGGGGAAATCCCATGCAAGCGGGTGTATGAGACCGACCACGCGCTCGCCTTCCACGATATCCAGCCGCAAGCCCCGGTGCATGTGCTGGTGATCCCGAAGGGTGCCTACGTCTCCGCCCAAGATTTCTCGGCGACCGCGCCGGCCGACGCGATTGCCGGGTTCTGGCGCGCAGTCGCGGAGACCACCGCCCTGCTCGGTGTGATCGAGCCCGGCTTTCGCTTGATCAGCAACCACGGCCGCGATGCCCTGCAGAGCGTGCCGCACTTCCACGTCCATATCCTCGCCGGCAAAAGCCTCGGCGTCCATTTGGTGCCGTGATCCAGCGCTGGTTCGATGATTTCCGGGTCGGTGACCGGTTCGATGGCCCGTCCCACACGGTCAGCCAAGCCGAAATCATCGCGTTCGCGAGCCAGTGGGACCCACAGCCGTTCCACATTGATGTGGAGGCTGCACCCGCGTCCCTGTTCGGGCAATTGGTCGCAAGTGGTTGGCACACCGCCTCGCTGACCATGCGGTTAATGGTGCAGTCCGGCGTGTTTTCCGGCTCCGGCATGATTGGCGTCGCCGTCGATGATCTGCGCTGGCCCGCACCCACGCTGCCGGGCGACACGCTGCAGGTGCATGCGGAAATCCTTGAGGCGCGGGTCTCATCCTCCAAGCCCGATCGCGGCATTCTGAAGGTGAAAGTCACCACCACGAACCAGCGTGGCGAGGTGGCGCAGAGTTTTGTCGCGACCCAAATCGCGCGCCGCCGGCCGCGCAGTTCGGACACCGTGGTGCGCCGCGCCGATCCGGCCGATCAGGCGGCGGTCGAGCGCTTGGTGGAGGCCGCGTTCGACGGCTACACCGCCACCATCGGCACCCGTGCCGCACCAATGACCGCGGACTACGCCCAACTGATCGAGGCCGGCCGGGTGTGGGTCGCCGAGGCTGGCGAGGCGATTGCCGGTGTCATCGTGCTGCAACCAGCCGAAACCCACCTGCTGGTCGAGACCCTGGCGATCACGCCGCTGTTGCAGCAGCGCGGCATTGGCCGGTTGCTGATGGGCTTTGCGGATACAGAGGCGGCGCGCCTGGGCTTTGGTTCCGTCCGGCTCTACACCAACGCGGCGATGGCGCCCGCGATCGCGTTTTACCAGCGCCTCGGGTTTGTCCAGACCCATCGCCAGATCGATCGCGGCTTTGATCGCTGCTACTTCGCCAAGCTGCTTGACTTGCCGGAGCCATGAGCCGCCCCATCTCTGGTCAGTTTGGTGGTCCAGCCACCCAAAAACGCATCAAAACTCATGGAGAACACGATGACCATGCCGTCCCTGCCGGGTGTTGAGATCCGCGCCAGCCTGAAGCCAGGCTTTGAGACCATTCTCACCCCGCAGGCGTTGGCGTTTGTCGTCGAGCTGGAGCGTGCCAGCCGGGCGGACCGCAAGCGCTTGATGGCGGCGCGCGTGGAGCGTCAAGCCTGGCTCGATGCCGGCAACAAGCCAGACTTCTTGCCCGATACCAAAGCGATCCGCGATGGCGACTGGACGGTCGCACCGCTGCCGGCGGACCTGATGGATCGCCGGGTCGAAATCACCGGCCCGGTCGACCGCAAGATGATCATCAACGCACTCAACTCCGGTGCGAAAGTGTTCATGGCGGACTGCGAAGACAGCTCGACACCGACCTGGTCGAACATGATCGATGGCCAGATCAACCTGCGCGACGCCGCTGCCGGCACGATCGCCTTCACTGATCCAGGCACTGGCAAGAGCTACGCGCTGGGGCCGAAGCCGGCCGTGCTGATGGTGCGCCCGCGCGGTTGGCACTTGATGGAAAAGCACGTGATCGTCGATGGCGAGCCGATGTCCGGCGGCATCTTCGATCTTGGCCTCTACGTGTTCCATAACGCGAAGGCGTTGATGGCGCGCGGCACGGGTCCCTACTTCTATCTGCCGAAGCTCGAAAGCCACCTCGAAGCCCGCCTGTGGAACGACACGTTCGTGCGTGCGCAAACCGCACTCGGCATTCCGAACGGCACAATCAAGGCGACCGTGCTGATCGAGACCATCCTCGCCACCTTCGAGATGGACGAGATCTTGTATGAACTGCGCGACCATTCGGCGGGTCTCAACTGCGGGCGCTGGGATTACATCTTCAGCTTCATCAAGAAGTTCTGCCGCGACCCGCACGCCGTGATGCCGGATCGCGGGGTCGTCACCATGACCAGCCACTTCCTGCGCAGCTACAGCCGTCTGGTGATCAAGACCTGCCACCGCCGTAACGTCCATGCCATGGGCGGCATGGCAGCCCAAATCCCGATCAAGAACGACCCCGCCGCCAACGACGCGGCGTTCGCCAAAGTGAAGGCGGATAAGGAACGCGAAGCCGGCGACGGTCACGACGGTACGTGGGTCGCCCACCCGGGCCTGGTGCCGGTCGCGATGGAAGTGTTCGACCGCATGATGCCGACGGCGAACCAAATCGCCGTGAAGCGCGAGGATGTGACGATTACAGCTGCCGATCTGCTGCAAGTGCCGACCGGTGCGATCACCGAAGCGGGCCTGCGCCAGAACGTCAATGTCGGCATCGGCTACATCGAAGCCTGGCTGCGCGGCCAGGGCTGCGTGCCGCTCTACAACCTGATGGAAGACGCCGCCACCGCGGAGATCAGCCGCACGCAAGTGTGGCAGTGGATCCATCACGGCTCCGGCCTCGACGATGGCCGCACCATCACGGCTGCTTTGGTGCGTAGCGTCGTCGCCGAAGAAATGGCGAAGTTGAAGGCACTGGTTGGCGACGCGGCCTACGCCGGCGGCAAGTACAGTGAAGCCGCCAAGCTGTTCCAAGACCTCGTCGAAGCCGACCGCTTCGTCGAATTCCTCACCCTGCCGGCCTACGAGATGGTGATCGTCGATCCGAAGCTCGCGGCTTAGGTCTCA
>JAAFHH010000116.1 GCA_013297545.1 Alphaproteobacteria bacterium | reverse complement strand
CGGCTGGTCGATCACGATCGCTTGGTCGAACGCCGCATGCGCCAGTTCAGCCGCGAGGCGGCGGATCGTGTCGGCATCGATGCCGCAGGCCGCACTCGCCGCCTGCGGGCTGTAGGCGTCATCGGCAAAGCGGGCGAGCAGCGCGCGCAGGCTTGGTGCCGCCGCCGTGCCATCGCTCAGCGTGTAGCTGCCGCCAAGGGCTGCGGTCACTGATCCAGACCAGGGCTGGATGCTGTTGGTGCGGGTGTCGAACACCAAGGGCTTGCCCGCCTCGTCGCGGGCGAACAGGCCGTGATCGGCCCGGCCTGGGGCGTCGATCACCAGCCAGCCAGCGTTGGTGTAGCGTGCCAGAAACGCCCGGTCGATTTTGCCCGCGCGTGTCAATTCATGGATCAGGGCACCGACCAACATCCCGTCAGAACCCGGGCGGATGCCGATCCACTCGTCCGCAATCGCGGAGTAGCCCGTGCGCACGGGATTGACCGAGACGAACTTCGCGTTGCCGGCGGTTTTCAGCGCGCCCAAGCCGATTTTAATCGGATTGCTGTCGTGATCCTCCGCCACACCGAACATCATCAGGTAGCGGGTGTGGTGCCAATCCGGCTCGCCAAATTCCCAGAACGCGCCGCCCAAGGTGTAGAGGCCAGCGGCTGCCATGTTGACCGAACAGAAGCCGCCGTGGGCGGCATAGTTCGGCGTGCCGAATTGGCTCGCCCACCAACCGGTCAGCGCCTGGGACTGGTCGCGCCCGGTGAAGAACGCGAGCTTCTTTGGGTCAGAGTGGCGGATGGACGAGAGCCACGTCGTCGCCATCGTCAGCGCTTCGTCCCAGGAGATGGTGACGAATTCGCCCGATCCGCGCGGACCCACTCGCTTCATCGGGGCCGACAGGCGGGCCGGCGACAAGTGCTGCATGATGCCAGCCGAACCCTTGGCGCACAGCACGCCCTTGTTCTTCGGATGGTCGCGGTTGCCTTCGATGTAGCGGATCTCGCCATCCTTCAGATGGACTTTGATGCCGCAGCGGCAGGCGCACATGTAACACGTCGTGGTCGCGACCCGGTCATTGATCGGACGGCTGAGCTCGAGGACCGGATCGGCCATGGCGTGGGTATCTCCCTAGACGCCGAAGGGATTGGCGCTGGCGCCATCCTTTGTCCGCAACCGCCTCCGGGTCAACGGTTGCGGGTGACGCGGGGGACCATCAGCCGTGCATGCACTCCACAAAGGCGGCTTCGAGCATCCGGGCACCGGCGGTTGGATCGCCGAGCGGACTGGCGCGCACCCGCTCCGGCAAGGTGGCGCGCAGCGCTGTCAGGCGCGCCCGATCGCTCAGCAACTCGATGGCAAGCGCTTGCAGCGCAGACACGTCCTTAGCAATCAGTTGCTCCATGCCGATCGTGCGCAACACGCCGGCGGCTTGGCGCGAGGCGATCTCCGCACCCGGCAGGGTCAACAGCGGCAGACCGGCGGACAGCGCCTGCTGCGCAGTCAAGAACGCACTCAGCGGTGCGCTATCGACGGCAAGCCACAGATGGGCGAGGCGATCGCGGAACAGGGGCACGCGCGCACCACTGAGGATTGTAATGCGATCGGCCGGAATACCCGCGTCCAACGCCCACCGCCGATAAAGATGCGGCTGGCCGGCATGCAATGTCTGAACATCAAGGCGCAGTCTGCAATCGGGCACAGCGGCGACGATTGGCGCGATGCGGGCAAACCAGGATCGATTGAGCTTCACCGGCCAGGCAACACTGCCAATCACCGGCGGTCCGGCGGGTGGTTCCGCAGTAAGCGGGTCAAACAACCAGCCGTCACGGCTGTCTGCCGTCGTCAATGTGCATTCAAGCGGATAGATCGAACAGGAAAACTTGTCCCCATCTCCTGGTTCCAGAAAATCGGCCGGCAGGATGACGCCGTCGAGCTCCGGTATCTGAGGATCTGAAAAGCAGTTGCCATAGGCCACAATCCGCCGACAAGGCTTCAAGGATACTATGCTGCCTACCTCAGGTTCATGCGTATTTGAAAGCACTACCAGTAAATCTAGATCATATGCAGCAATTGTATCACTGTTATCCTGGGCGGATTGCGCCAATAAAGGTACCATCATATCAAACGCGAGGGCAGTCTTGCTGACTGATAGATTTCCAAAGTCTGAATTGGAAAAACCAACGTATTGAAACAGATTTCTATCGCGCCTTTCTAACGCGGGCATACCGATACCGTTGCCGATACCGAAGAGCAGAAAGCCGACGCGATAGGGCGGGTGCGCAGGCCGGTGCGCCCACCGCCTCGGCGCACCCTCGATCGCTTCCAAAACCTCGGCCAACCCGTTCCTGAGGACTGTGGCGTCAGACTTTACCCCGGTGTCGGCGATCAACGCCGACAGCCCAAAGGATTTCAAAATCAGCCGGCGATTCGCTGCACTGAATTTCAAACCTGCAGCTCGACGACACAAATCCAAGCAAGATGCTGCATCGCCGCCATTGATGATTATTGACGCAACATTCAAAAGTAACTCTGGATTTTTATACTGAAACAGTTTGGCAATACTGCTATCAATTTTCCCAATGTCTCCGACTACATAACTATTCAAAACATCTAAAATCTCCACATCGATTTTCTGTACAGTTCCGCTTAGGCCTTGATCCAGTAGTGCCGATGTAATCTGTATCGATCGCTCCGGCTGCGCAAACAGGCATAACGCGCGTGCGGCCAAAAATTTTTCATCCTCTGTGCTTGCCGCGGATATGGCCGCTTCATCCAAGACAGCAGGGGTGCCATAGGGTTGGGGCACGAAATGGCGCCACAAGCGCTCTAACGTCGTCAGGCCGTCGCGCTCGCCGACGGTTGCAAGAGATGGATCAATTGTGGAAAAAAAATCCGTCACGGCCGGAAATACGACAGCCGCGCGGACTTGAGTATCACCAGCAGTCACCGTCGATCCTCACGCTCTTTTCGAAACGCGCCGTGCCATCGGTGAATGCCTTGGACCAATGCCGCAGAGCGCTTGCTGTGCTGCGCAGGATCAGCATCGGTGATCGCCCTGACAAGCGCGAATCCACCGCACCGGATCGGCCGTCGATCCAGATGTGGCTTGGTGGGGCACCAGCGATCGGCTGTACTGAGCGCTGGCCAAACGCCGCCAAACCCGGGGACCACACATGCGACAGCCATTTCTGCTCACCGGCTTTCAACCGTTTGACGGCTGGGCTGACAACCCATCGGGCGCCGTGGCCAGGGCCCTCGATCAGGCGACGATCGACGGCGTGCCCGTGGTCGCCCGCGTGCTGCCGGTTTCCTTCGCGGCGACCCCCAGTGCCCTCGCTAGCCTTATCGACGACGTCCGCCCACGCGCCGTGGTCGCCCTCGGCCTCGCCGCCGGCGAGGTGGGCTTTCGCATCGAGCAGGTCGCGATCAACCTCACGCACTCCGAACGGCCGGACAATGACGGGGCAACCCGCATCCAAGTGCCAATCGATCCTGCCGGCCCGCCCGCGCGCTTTGCGACCTGGGACGGGCTGCAGCTCCGCGACCGTTTGATCGCGGCTGGACTGCCAGCCCGCCTCTCGTTCCACGCCGGCACGCACTGCTGCAACCTCGTGCTCTACCAGGCCCTCGCCCGGGTCGCCGGACCGGTCGGCTTCCTACACCTACCCTGCCTGCCGAGCATGTCTGCGACCGAACAACGCCAACCCTCGTCGTCGATGGCGCTCACCACCCAAATCGAGGGGGTGCGGCTAGTGCTGGCTGGGGTGGCGGCGGCGCTCGGATAAACGCCAATCCTGTGGGCAGGACGCCTGTGATCATGCTACGGCGGCAGCGGAGGTGCAGATGCCAAAGCTTTATCGTGTGTATGGCGCTCTCGGCAGCGGCTCGGCGATTGTCGAGCTGCTGCTGACCCGCGCAGGGCTGGCTTACGAGACGGTCGACGCCAGCCCCTGGGGCGATGCGGCACAGCGCGCGCGGCTGCGGGAGGTCAACCCGCTGGGTCAGGTACCAACCGTTACCACGCCATCCGGCACGGTGCTGACCGAGAGTGCAGCGATTGCGCTGCATCTGCACGATGTTGCACCCGCCGCGCACCTGTTGCCACCGCTCGGCGATCCCACGCGAGACAAGGCGTTGCGCTGGCTCGTGTTCCTGGTTGCGGCGATCTATCCGACGTTCACCTTCGGCGATGAGCCGTCGCGCTGGGTCGATACGGCGGCCGCGTCGGGCTTGCGCGCGCGCACCGATCGCTGGTGCCAGTCCTTGTGGAAGATGGTCGAGCCTGAAGCCGAGGGGCCTTGGTTCTTGGGCACGGAGATGTGCGCGATCGATCTCTTCCTTGCCGTGATGGTGGAATGGCGTCCGCGCCGCGCCTGGTTCGAGGAACACTGCCCGCGCCTCGCCGCAATCGCGACGCGGGTTGGCACTGATGCAGCGCTGGCCGCCGTGCTCGATCGCCACCGGGCAGCGGCCGCGGCACCCTTGCCGGGGGCGTGAGCGGGCGGCACAGTGCCCGCCAACAACTCTGGGGAGGACACCATGCCGCGCACCATCAGCCACTGGATCAACGGCCGCCTGCACCCGGCCGCTGGCGCGCGCCAGCCGGTGTTCAACCCGGCAACCGGCGAGATCGCAGCCGAGGTGGGCCTGGCGACTGAGGCGGATGTCGACCTCGCCGTCGCCGGTGCCAAAGCCGCCCAACCGGCCTGGGCCGCCACCCCGCCGCTGATCCGGGCGCGCGTGATGTTCAAGTTCCGTGACCTCTTGGACCAGCAGAGCCAGCGCCTGGCCGCCCAGATCACCGAAGAACACGGCAAGGTGCTGAGCGATGCGTTGGGCGAAGTCACCCGCGGCATGGAGGTGGTGGAATTCGCCTGCGGTATCCCCTCTCTCCTCAAGGGCGAGGCGACGGCGGAGGTTGGCCGCGGTATCGACAGTTTCGCGATCCGCCAGCCGCTCGGTGTCGTTGCCGGCATCACGCCGTTCAACTTCCCAGCCATGGTCCCGCTGTGGATGCTGCCGGTCGCACTCGCCTGCGGGAATGCGTTCATCCTAAAGCCGTCGGAGAAAGACCCGTCGGCCAGCGTGATCTTGGCCGAGTTGCTGCAGCAATCGGGGCTGCCGGACGGCGTGTTCCAAGTCGTCCAGGGTGACCGCATCGCGGTGGAGCGGCTGCTGGCCCACCCGGACATTGATGCGATCAGCTTCGTCGGCTCGACCCCGATTGCCGAGCACATCTATCGGACCGGCACCGCCCACGGCAAACGCGTCCAAGCCCTGGGTGGCGCAAAGAATCACTTGATCGTCATGCCCGATGCCGACTTGGAGCAGGCGGCTGACGCGCTGATGGGGGCGGGCTATGGCTCAGCCGGCGAGCGCTGCATGGCCGTATCCGTCGCGGTCGCGGTTGGGCCGATCGCCGATCCGCTGGTCGAGCGGTTGGCCCCGCGGGTGCGCGGCCTGAAAGTGGGACCAGGCACCGACCGGGATGCGGATATGGGGCCGCTGATCAGTCAGCAGCATCGCGACAAGGTCGCGGGCTACATCGATGCCGGTGTGGCAGCCGGGGCCGAATTGGTGGTCGACGGCCGCGGGCTCAGCCTGCAGGGCTATGAGGGCGGCTACTACCTCGGCGGTACGTTGTTTGACCGGGTCACGCCGGAGATGTCGATCTACCGGGAGGAGATTTTTGGCCCGGTGCTCTCGGTCGTGCGCGTGCCGGATTTTGAGACCGCGCTTGGCCTCGTCAACGATCATGAATTCGGCAACGGCACGTCGATCTTCACCCGCGACGGCGATGCGGCGCGTGACTTCGTGCAGCGCTGCCGGATCGGCATGGTGGGGGTGAATGTGCCGATCCCAGTACCGATGGCGTTCCACAGCTTTGGTGGTTGGAAGCGGTCCTTGTTCGGTGATCACCACATGCACGGGCCAGAAGGGGTGCGCTTCTACACCCGCCTGAAGACCGTGACCGAACGCTGGCCAACCGGCATCCGCGCCGGCGCCCAGTTCGTCATGCCGACCATGGGATGACCCTCGAGGTCTACGACAGTCTGGAGATCCGCGACCCGGCGGCACGAACGCGCGACCATGCGCTGCGTCTGCCCGGCGTCGTGCGAATTGCGCGCGAACTGCCGTTCTGGCGGGGTCGACTGGCGGGGATCGATCTCGATGCGCCGGATCTGCTGAGCCGATTGCCGATCATCACGCGAGCGGACTTCATCGCAGCCCAGCGCCAGAACCCGCCCTGGGGTGGGCTGCTCGCAGCCGAACCGGATCGGCTGCGCCGTCAGCACCTCTGCCGTGGACCCTTGCTGCTGGCCGAAGGCTGGCAGCCGGATGCCTGGCGCTTCGCCCGCGGACTGTGGGCCGCGGGCTTGCGGCTTGGGCACACCGCGCTGAGCCTGGTCAGCTGGCACCTGGGACCCGCGGGGGCGATGGTCGACACCGGCGCGCAGGCGATTGGCGCCGCCGTGGTGCATGCAGGCCCTGGCCGCGCCAGCCTGGTGCTTGAGGCGGTCACCCGCATCCAACCGCAGCTGGTGATCGCGACGGCGGAACAGGTGGTGGAGCTTGCACCCCACCTGCCGCCTCAGCGCTGGCTGGTGTTAGGGGGCGCAGCCCCCCCAGGAGCCACCAGCCTCTACGCCACTGCAGAGCTTGGCTTGATTGGCTATGAGACGGCGTCCGACCGGTTCGTGCTGGACGAACACATTATCGTGGAACTGATCGAGGGGCGGGTCGTGGTCACCAGCTTTGATATCGACCTGCCCCTTCTGCGCCTCGACACCGGCGATCGTGCCGCCTGGGCGCCAGGCCCCAATCCCTGCGGCCGCACCGCCCCGGCCTTGACGGCAATCACCCGCGCCGGATGACCAGGCGGTAGGTCAGGGTCGCGATCAGGCCAGTCACTGCCATCACCAACCCCATCGCCCAGGCACTGCCATCGTGCAGCACCCCCACCACCATGCCAGCGACCATGCCGGAGGCATAGGTCATCGCCCCAGACAACGCCGATGCCGTGCCCGCCGCTTCCGGCACGCGCTCCAACGCGCCGGCCATGGCGTTGGCCGCAATCATGCCAAGCGGCACCAAGTAGAGGGCCAAACACGCAAGCAACAGCGGCAAGCCGCCGATGTCGAGCGCTGGCACGATGGCCAGACTGGCCGCCCCGCACAGGTTCGCGGTCAACCCCCAGCTCAGCGCTTGTTCGGAGCCATAGCGCGAGATCAGCCGGCGGTTGACGCCGTTCAGGCCAACCATCAGCACAACCGGGATCGCAAACAAGGCGCCGTACCATTGCGGAGGCACGCCGTAGAGGTCGATGAACACGAAGGGCGAGCCGGAGAAGTAGGCGAACATGCCAGCAAACGCGGCACTGGAGGCAAAGGCATAGCCCATGAAGTGGCGCGTGCCGAGCAGGCGGGCGTATTCGCCAAACACCCGGCTCCACGCGGCTTGGCTGCGGCGCTCTGGCGGCAACGTCTCGGTCAGCAGCGCACCCGACGCGACCAGCACGGCACCGGCATAGACCATCAGGAACAGGAAAATGCTCTTCCAGCCAAACAGCGCCAGCAACCAGCCGCCAACAAAGGGGGCGACCAGCGGGGCGGTCATAAAGATCATCGACAGCAGCGACATCAGCCGCGCGCTGTCTTCGCGATTGAACTGGTCGCGTACCATTGCACGCACGATCACCGGGCCGACGCCGGCACCCAGGCCCTGCAAGAACCGCGCGATGATCAGCGTGTCGATCGACCAGGCGAACGCGCAGAGGCCCGTGGCGACGATGTAGACGATCAATCCCACCCGAATCGGCACCAGTCGCCCGGCCCGATCACTCCACGGTCCGATCACCAATTGGCCGCCAGCAAACCCCGCCATATAGATCGCCAGCGTCAGCTGCACATCGGCCATTGGGCTTGCGAAATACCGCGCGAGTTCCGGCATCGCCGGCAAGTACGCATCGATCGTGAAGGGTGCCACCCCCATCAGGGCGGCCAGAACCACCGACAGGGCGGCGGAGGGGGCTTTGGACATGGGGCCTAGACTAGCCGTCCGGCGACCACGAGCGATAGCACCGATCGGGCCGAGCCAACGGAAAACACCGCTTGACCCGCTAATATATTAGTGCTGCTGTCCCGGCGATGCGGGCAGAGACGCGGCACGCGCCGCCCGCTGAG
>JAAFHH010000114.1 GCA_013297545.1 Alphaproteobacteria bacterium | reverse complement strand
TGATCGAGGTGGCAAGCGGCAGCTCCTCGCTAAGCTCGCCCGCCTCGATGCGCGTCAGAATGCCGATCGCGAACAGCGTGTGCTCGTCGACGGTGTAGACGTGGTACATGTCGAACTGCATTTGCGCGACCACTCGGCCGAAATCCGGCACGAAGCGGCCGAACACGCCGGCTTCGTTCATCCGGCGCAGGATCGCCTCGGGATCGGTCTTGGAACTCAAGATCTCCAGGAACAGGCGGTTGGCGTCCGCGTGTTGACGCAGTTTCGCATCGACCTTTTTCAGGTGATCGGCGACCAGCCGCAAGGCCGTCGGGTGGATATCCAGCCCATGTTCGTGGGCGAGCCAGAACAACCGGATGAAGTTGACCGAGTCGGCCAGAAACGCCTTGGGATCGCTGATCGACAGCCGCTCCCGGTCGATTTCAAAACCGTTCGGATCTTTGCGCCAGCTGGTCCACAAGCGCCGGAGCGACAGGCGTGGCGGGCGGCGCTGCTGCTGGGCTTCCAGGTGCGCGCAGACGATGCGGGTCAAGTCACCCACATCCTTCGCGACCAGGAAATAGTGCTTCATCAAGCGCTCAACCCCGCGGGTGCCGGCATGGTCGGTATAACCCATGCGGCGGGCGAGTTCTGACTGCACGTCGAACGTCAGCCGTTCTTCGGCGCGGTTGGTGAGGTAGTGCAGGTGGCAGCGCAGGGTCCACAAGAACGCCTCGGCCTTGGCCGCGCGCTGGGCCTCCGCCGCGGTTAGCACGCCGCTTGCGACCAGTTGGGCCACGTCGTCGATGCGGTAGACGTACTTCGCGATCCAGAACAGCGTGTGCAGATCGCGCAGCCCGCCTTTGCCCTCCTTGATGTTGGGTTCCAGCACATAGCGGCTGTCGCCCATCTTGGTATGGCGGCTGTCGCGCTCCAGGAGCTTCGCTTCGGCGTAATCGCGCGCCGTGCCCGCCATCACCTCAAGCGCAAAGCGACGGCGCAGATCCTGGAACAACGGCTGCTCGCCCCAGACCCAGCGGGCTTCCAACAGGGCTGTGCGGATCGTCACATCGGCCTTCGCCTGGCGCAGGCACTCGTCGATCGAGCGGGTGGCGTGGCCAACCTTCAGGCCGAGATCCCACAGCATATAGAGCAAGTGTTCCGCCACCTGCTCGCCGCGCGGGGTTTGCTTGTAGGGCAGCAGGAACAGGATATCGATGTCCGACTGCGGGGCCAGCTCCCCGCGCCCATAGCCGCCGGTTGCGACCAAGCTGAACCGTTCGGCCAGCGTTGGGTTGGCGGCGGGGAAAATGTGGGTCGTGGTGTCATCCCACAGCACGCGCAGCAACTGGTCGTGCAGATAGCACAGGGCGCGGGCAGCCGCACTGCCGTCCTGCTGGGCTTCGAACTGGCGCCGGACTTCGGCACGACCGGTGGTGAGCGCTGTGCGAGCGAGCTCCAACACTGCCTTGCGGCGGGCACCGTTCTCAACCGTGAGCGCACCCAGCGCCAGATGCAGGGTGCGGCGATCAATGATCTGACGGCGGTTCGGCGGCAGGCGCATGCGCTGACGCTAGAGCAGAACCGGTCAGGCTTCCAGAGGGCTCACGTCGCCGGACGGGCAGCCGGCAGGGCGGTCGCCACCAAGCCCCGCAACGCTGCAATCCGGCTCTCATCGGACGGATGGGTCGACAGGAACGCTGGCGGCGCCTGGCCGCGGCTCGCCCGCGTCATCGCTTCCCAGAACCGCACGGCCTCATTCGGGTCGTAGCCCGCCCGCGCCATGGTGACGGTGCCGAGCCGGTCGGCCTCGAACTCATGGTCGCGGCTGTAGGGCATCAGCACGCCGTACTCGGCGCCGAGGCCGAGCACGCGGGCGGCGAGGGCGGGGTCGATGTCGGTCGCGAGGCCGAGCACCATGGACACGAGCTGGATGCCCCAGTTCGCCGCCATCGTGTGGGAGTAGCGCTCGGCTCCGTGGCGGGCGAGCACATGGGCGACCTCGTGGCCGAGCACGCAGGCGAGTTGGGCGTCGTTCTGCACAGTCGACAGCATGCCAGCGTAGACGCCGATCCGCCCGCCGGGCAGTGCAAAGGCGTTGACCTCGCGGCTGGCGAACACCGCGAACTCCCAGTTTTGCCGGCCAGCCCCAATGCTGTCGACCACCCGGCGGGCGACGGCGTTCACGCGCTGGACGGCGCGGGCATCGGTCAAGCGCGGGGTGCGCCGCTCGATATCGGCCCAGGCTTTGGCCCCCATCTCCCGCTCGCTGGCTTCCGAGATCAAGATCAGCTGGCGCCGGCCGAGGGTTGGGTTCTCCGCACAGCCGCTGGTCGCCAGCGGGGCGGCGGCGGCACTGACCAGCATCTGGCGGCGGCTGAGCATGGGGCTAGCGTCCGGTGTAGGCGCGGAACCACGCAACGAAGCGGGGGATGCCCTCAGAGATAGGGGTGGTCGGGCGAAAGCCGAGGTCCCGGGTCGAGGCGGAGACGTCGGCAGCCGTCGCCAGCACATCGCCCGGCTGCATCGGTGCGAACTGGATTTCCGCGGGTTTGCCGCAGGCGGCCTCGATCGCGCGCACGAAGTCGATCAGCTGTTCGGGGCGATTGTTGCCGAGGTTGTAGATCGCCTGCGGCACAGCGCCCACCGGCACCCGGTCCAATGCTGCCAGCACACCGGCCACAATGTCGTCGATGTAGGTGAAGTCGCGCTGTAGGGCGCCGTTGTTGAACAGGGTGATTGGGCGCCCGGCCAGGATCGCGTCGGTAAACAGCCACGCCGCCATGTCCGGCCGGCCCCACGGGCCGTAGACCGTGAAGAACCTGAGGCCCGTCGCCGGGATCTGGAACAGATGGGCGTAGGCGTGGGTCATCACCTCGTCGGCTTTTTTGGTCGCACCGTAGAGCGAGGTCGGCTGATCCGCCACGTGCTCCGGCGCGAACGGGCTCGTCGTGTTGAGGCCGTAGACCGACGACGAGCTGGCGTAGACCAAATGCCGCACCTGGCGGTGGCGGGCGAGTTCCAGCACCGTCACCTGACCCATCAGGTTGGCGGCGACATAGGCATAGGGATCGGTCAGCGAATGGCGGACACCGGCTTGGGCTGCCAGATGCACGATCCGGTCGATCGGTTCGGCGTGCAGCCGCTCCATCTGGGTGCGCTCGGCGATGTCGATCTGCTCGAACCGAAAGCCGGCGTGGCTGGTCAAGCGCGCGAGCCGTGCGGCCTTGAGGGCGGGGTCGTAGTAGGGGTTGAGCGTGTCGATGCCGAGCACAGCCTCACCGCGCGCCAGCAAGGCTGCGGCGACATGATAGCCGATGAACCCGGCAGCTCCCGTGACCAGCACCGTCATGCCCCGGGGCATAGCGGACATGGGGCGATCTGCCAAGCCAGTGCGGGTGCGTTAACGGTTTGTCATGTCACCGTTAGCCAAACTCGGCGCATAGTTTGGTCTCCGTTCCGCTTGGAGGATCTGATGTCCAAACCTGTGTTCGCCGCTCTGCTTGCCGCTGGCCTTGGCCTTAGTGCCTGCGCCAGCCCTGGATCGACAGGGGGCGTTGGGGATGCGTGCGGTGAGCTCGGCTGGGGCCGCGTGATTGGCGGCGTCGCCGGGGCTGCTGGTGGTGGGTTCCTCGGCAGCCGGTGGAGTGGGGCTGGCAACAGCACCCGCACGGCGGCCACCATCGCCGGCACAGCGCTGGGTGCCCTCGCTGGCGCCACACTGGGCAGCCGCGTCGATGATGTCGACTGCCTGAAAGCCCGCGATGCCCGGCGTACCGCCTACGCAGCCCCCATCGGCCAGCCGATCGAATGGGACAACCCGCGCACCGGCAACCGCGGCACGATCACGCCGACCCGCGAGGGTCGAGATACCTCAACCGGCGCCTACTGCCGCGAATTCCAGCAAACCGTGTCGATCGGTGGCCGCGAAGAACGCGCCTTCGGCACGGCGTGCCGCAAGCCCGATGGCTCGTGGGAAGTGCAAAGCTAAGTTAACCGCCGATGTCGCCGAGGTATCTGAAGCCAAGGCGCAGCAGCACGGTGGTGCCGCCCTGCAAGTCACGGTCGTTCACGAAATCGCGTTCGACCGTGACCAGGGCCGCGAAGTCCTCATCGCGGTAGAGTAGGCCGAGCGCCGCGCGGACATTCTGTTTGGCTGCGATGTCGCGAACGTAGAGGCCGTACGCACTCCAGTATTCGCTCAAGCGTGACGAGCCCTGCAGGCTGACGGATTCAAACGGCTGGCTGGTGCCGCGGGTCAGCACGCGGTCGCGCTGGGTGTAGCTGGCCGACAGCACTTGGCCGCCGCTGAACACGGTCGCGGTCAGTTCGTCGCGGGCACTCTTCCAGCTGTCTTGGTCGCGGCGGAAGCGGTAGCTCAAGTTCAAGTACTGCAGCGGCTGGACGCTGACCCGGCCAACGACATCCGACAACCGATCTTCCAAGCCGGAGCCGACCGCGTAGGTCGTGTCCTTGCGGGTGCGCAAGCTCTGGCCAAGGAAGGCGGTGATCGCCCCGCCCGACGCCCCGTAAATCGAGGCCCCAATGCCGTAGTCAACGCGCTGGCCCGAGGCCACGCGGTCGAAGCCTTGGTAGCGACGCGGCCCAAATAGGTTTGTGTCGTCGAATTCGAAGCCGCGGCTGTCTTCGTTGGGGATCTTGGCCGAGTTGTTGCCGTTCGGGCCGACGACGGCACCGATGCGCGGTTCGATCACCATGGTCGCCTGCTCCAGGCGGCGGATCATCGGGTAGCGCCAATCGACACTCAGCTGCGGGTGCACCCGGCCGACAAAGCCAGAATAGGGCTGGGTCAGGCCTTCGCTCAGCTGGTTCACGTAGTAGCCGTCGGTCTGCACGGTTGCTGCGATCGACCACACGTCGCCGCGCCGGCTGGTGAACGGCAGGTAGTAGCCGTTGATCGACGAAATCCGGTTGGTATCGGTGCCGCGCTGGCGGGTCAGCGCCAGCACCGAGTTGTCGGAGCGCAGATAGCCGCCCCAGGCGCTCGGCTGACCAACCCAGCTTGCGGTGGCGAGCGGGTGCACCTTTGGGATCCGCTCCGCGACGTCGAAATCGCGCAGGCTTTGGAACACAAAGTTCTCAACCGAGTAGTAGGACCGGCCTTTAAAACCCTCTGCGTAGAGGGCGGTGGTGGCGAAGTCCGGTATAGGGGCGTTGGGCCGGGCGCGCCAATCGTTGTTGATGCGAAACCGTCTTGCGTAGGTGCGGTCGGTCGCCCGGGAGAGGTCGAAGCCAGCCCGCCAATCCTCGTCGATCGCAAAGCGGCCTTCACCGACGATGTGGCCGCGCCACGTGCGGTCATTGGTGATCCGACTGCCCTCAACCCGCCGGCCGTTCAACAGCGAGCCCGCGAGCCGGACCTGACCATCGGCGAAGCGGTGGCGCATTTCCGTCAGCGCTTGCGGGCCTTCTTCGGAGAACACGCGGGATTCAAACGTGAAGTCGGTGTTCGGCTGATAGGCCCAGAAATACGGCACACCGACATAGAACCCGGCGTTGGAGCTCTGGCCGACACTCGGGGACAAGAAGCCGGAGCGGCGCTTCACGGTCGGGTCGGGGTGGCGAAAGAAGGGGGTGTAGAACACCGGCACGCCAAACAGGGTCATGGTGGCGTTGGTGTAGATCATGTCCTGGGTTGTCTCGTCGTGGACGATGCGGTCGGCTTCCAGCCGCCAGGTCGGCTCGACACCGGGTTCGCGGTCGCAGCGCCCACAGGGGCTGAACGCGGCGTTCAGCATTTCTTTGCGCGTGCCATCGATCCGGCGTGCGGATGTGGCGACGATGCGGCTGTTTTCGTGCAGGCGCACTTTCAGATCGCGAATCACCGCGTTGGCGAAGTCGCGGCTGAGTTCGGCGTGGGATGCGAACAGCACTTCGCCCGTCGGCTCGATCAGCGCGATGTTGCCGTTCGCGGTCACAATATCAGTGCGGCGGTTGTAGGAGATCTGGTCGGCCAACAGCACCCGGTCGCCCTGACTGATTTCCACCGATCCGGTCGCGGTGACGATCTCCAGCGTGCGGTCGTAGGACACTTCATCGGCGCGCAGCAGGAATTCCCCGCGCGTGTCGATCGGCGGCCGATCCGGCAGCTCAAGCTGCTGCGGGAACAAGGGCTGGTCGAGCAGACGTTGGGCGCTGAGCGGCGGCGGCAGCGCCAAGGATAAGGCGGCGACCGCAACCACGCCCGCGCGGGCCCAAGGCGAGAGCGCTGCCATCAGCTGATCGACTTTCTACCGTGGTCCGCCACCGGGTCCCCTTCTCGCCGCGCGTGCTGTCCAGAGGGTTTGACCACGAAGCGCGCACCATGCTCAAGCCCGCGGGCTCTGGAGGGGGTGCTGCATCTGTGGCAAGAAGAGCCATGACCGACGCCGCCGCCCCCCTCACCGTCATTGTCCTCGCTGCTGGCGAGGGCACGCGCATGCGCTCCTCCCGACCCAAAGTCCTGCACGAGATCGCCGGTCGATCGATGCTGCGCTGGGTGCTGGCATCCGCCGAAGCATTGGCACCGCAGCGGATCGTGGTGGTGATCGGCCCGGATCACGCACCTGTGGCGGCGGCTGCCAAGCCACACGAGACAGTGATCCAGGCCGACCGCCGCGGCACCGGTCACGCGGTGCAGACCGCCCTCGATGCTGCTGACGTGCGCGCGGGCTCTGTGCTCGTGCTGTTCGCGGACGTCCCACTGGTGCCGGCACCGATCATGGCGGCCCTGGTCGAGGCAGGTGCGCGTGGCCTTGCGGTGCTCGGATTCGAAGCGGCTGAGCCTGGTCGCTATGGCCGCCTGGTGATGGGGGCCGCTGGCCTCGAGCGGATTGTCGAAGCCGCCGACGCTGATGCAGAAACCCTGGCTCTCGGCCTGTGCAATAGCGGACTGATGGCCGGCGATGCGGCGGCGATGCGGCGCTGGCTCAGCGCCGTGCAGCCGACCAACGCGCAAGGCGAATACTACCTGACCGATTGCGTAGCACTCGCCCGCGCTGAGGGCCGTGCCGTGCCGGTGATAACGGCCGCTGAGGCGGACGTGCACGGGGTCAACACGCGCGCCCAGCTGGCTGCGGCCGAAGCGCTGGCCCAAGCACGGCTGCGCCAGGCGGCGATGGCCGCGGGTGCCACCTTGATCGATCCCGCCAGCACCTTCTTCAGCTATGACACCAAGCTCGGGCGCGATGTCGTGGTTGGCCCCTCGGTCGTGTTCCTGCCCCAGGTGGTGGTGGAGGATGAGGTGGAAATCCGGGCGTTCAGTCATCTGGAAGGCTGCACGGTCGCGCGCGGCGCCATCATTGGCCCGTTCGCTCGCCTGCGGCCGGGGGCGGTGATTGGTGCCGGCGCCCATGTCGGCAACTTCGTCGAGCTGAAGGCCGCCACGCTTGGCGCCGGTGCCAAGGCGAACCACCTAGCCTATCTGGGCGACGCTGACATCGGCGCTGGCGCCAACATCGGGGCGGGCACGATCACCTGCAACTACGACGGCTTCTTCAAGCACCGCACGGTGATCGGTGCTGGCGCCTTCATCGGCTCGAACAGTGCGTTGGTCGCACCGGTGACGATTGGCGACGGCGCGCTGGTCGGGGCTGGATCGACGATCGTGCGCGATGTGCCAGCCGACGCCGCCGCGATCGCGCGCGGCGAGCAGATTGTCCGACAGGGTGCCGCGGCGCGGATCCGCGAGCGCAAGCGCCGGCAGAAGGAGGCGCGCTGATGTGCGGTATCATTGGCATCGTTGGCCGCTCTGGCTCGGTGACGCCGCGTTTGGTCGAAGCGCTGCAACGGCTGGAATACCGGGGCTATGACAGCGCTGGTGTAGCCGTGCTGGGGGCTGGCGGCATCGAGCGGCGCCGGGCCGAAGGCAAGCTCGCCAATCTGAAGGCCGTGCTCGCCGCCGATCCGATCGACAGCGCGATCGGCATCGGGCACACCCGCTGGGCCACCCACGGCGCACCGAACGAGACCAACGCGCACCCGATCGCCTCAGCGCGGGTTGCGATGGTGCACAACGGCATCATCGAAAACCACCAGCACTTAAAGGCGGAATTGATGGCGAAGGGCCATCGTTTCGACACCGAAACAGATACGGAAACCGTCGTCCATCTGCTGACCGATCTGCTGGCGACTGGCCGCGCGCCGGAACAGGCGGTGTTTGAGGCGCTGGCCCGCATCGAAGGTGCTTTTGCGATTGCTGTATTGTTTCGAGATCAGAACGATCTGCTGATCGGTGCGCGCCGCGGCAGTCCGCTGGTGGTCGGCCAGGGCGAGGGCGAGCAGTACTTGGGCTCCGACGCGCTGTCGATCGGGCCCTTGTCCCGGCGCATTCAGTTCCT
>JAAFHH010000113.1 GCA_013297545.1 Alphaproteobacteria bacterium | reverse complement strand
GGTTGGTCGCGGCTGGGAAATTGTAGATGTTGGTCACGGTTGAATCGGACGACACCAACAGCGTGTAGCCATCGGGCGCACTCTTCGCGACCTCCGCAATGCCGAGCGTGCCGTTGGCACCGCCCTTGTTCTCCACGATGACTGACTGGCCGAGGATGCTGCCCAGCTGCTCTGCCACAATCCGCGCTGCGACATCGTTGGAGCCGCCGGCCGGGAACGGCACCACGATCCGGATCGTGCGATTGGGATAGGTCTGGGCATCCGCGCTGCCGGGTGCCGCCACCAGGCCAGCGACCAGGGCGAGGGCCGTTGCGCAAAACCGACGGCGAGGCTGGCTCATGGATCGTCTCCTCAAGGGGGCTGGGTTAGGTTGGCTGATAGGTGTCGGGTGCGCCCGGCGGGATTGGCGGGTGCGCCTTCAGGCTCGCTTGCAGGTCCAGCATCAGCCGGCGCATCGGCCCGCGCACCCAGCCGGCGGGCAGGGAGACATCGGTTTCTTCCTTCGGATCTTGGATCAGATCGAAAATCCACGGTGTTTCGAGCTTGAGCGGCCCGGTGTTCGGCTCTGGTTCCCACACCAGGTGCATCTTCCAGTTCCGCCATTTGACGGCGCGGAGTTCATCCTTGATGTAGAAGACGAAGCCTTCGCGGGGGGACTTTTCTGCCGTGCCGACCAGGAACGCCCGCTGGTCGACACCGTCGATCGGCCGGTCACTCGGCACCGTCGCCCCGGCGAGGCCGGCGAGCGTTGGGTACAAGTCGGTCACATGCACCATCTCGTTGCTGACCCGGCCGGGTGCAATCCGCCCCGGCCAGCGCGCGATGAACGGCACGCGGAGCGAGCCTTCCATGGCGGTGTGGTAGGTGCCGGACCACGGGCCAGCAGTCCCCCGCCAGGGCTTGCGAAATTCCGGGCCATTGTCGCTGGCGAAGATCACCAACGTGTCGTCGCTGAGGGCCAAGCGATCGAGCGCATCGAGGATCTGGCCGACGCGGAAATCCATCTCCGCCACACTGTCGGCAAAGTCGCCCGCCCCTGTGCGGCCGGCGAAGTCCGGGTGCGGCAGGGTTGGGAAGTGTAGGTGCGTGATCGGCACATAGGCGAAGAACGGGCGCTTGGCGGCTGCGCTGCGCTCCATAAAGTCGATCGTGTGGGCCAATATCTCGCTGTCGATCGTGCGCCGGGCATCAAGGTCGAAGACGTGATGGCTCGCAGCCGGACTGCCCGTTTTGCCGGACATCACGTACGGCATCGGCACCACCTCCGGGTCAAAGCCGGGAGCAGCTGTGAACATCGCCTCGTTGGAGGTGCGCGGGATGCCGTACCATTCGTCAAACCCGCGCTCGTGCGGGTAGCGGCCGGGCCGGTCGCCCAAGTGCCACTTGCCAAAGCACGCGGTCGCGTAGCCGGCACGGCCGATCAGCTGGCCCAAGGTCACTTCCCAGGGCGTCAGCCCCTGGGGCAGGCCCGCCGGGATCGATTGCATCGCCCCCGTGCGGATCGGATGCCGCCCAGTCATCAAGGCGGAGCGGGTCGGCACGCAGTCACTCTCGACATTGAAGTTGAGGAGACGCACGCCCTCGGCCGCGAGCTGATCGATGCGCGGCGTGGCAGCCCCCCGAAACCCCGCATTGCCGTAGCAGCCGAGTTCCCCCCAACCGAGGTTGTCCGCGAGGATCAGCACGATGTTCGGCGCGTTTGCGGGCATGGGCGGGGCTTTCGGTTCTTTTCGGGCGCAAAACTATGCTGTCCGGCTGCGTTGCCTGGCAAGCACCAGGACGCCGGCTGCCAGCAGAAAGGTGAGCTGCATGCCTGCCGCAACAGCATCCGCGGTGGCCTGCCCAAAATCCTGCGTGCCAACGCCGACGGCGAAGACCGCGCCCATCACGGATGCGCCCGCGATCAAGCCGATGTTGCGCGCAAAGCCGAGCAGCCCTGACACCGTGCCGCGCCGGTCCTGCGGCACATCGGCGAGGACGGCTGTGGTGTTCGCAGCCTGGAACAGCTGGTAGCCGGGGGTCAGCACGGTGATCGCCAGCCCATAGCCGGCAACACCAATCTGGTTCGGCAAGAAGGCGAGCAACAGCGCCCCGCCCGCGAGCAGCGTGATGCCGAGAGACAAGACACGCCGGCTGCCCCAGTGATCGACCAGCCGACCAGCGGGGATGCCGCTTGCGATCGAGATCACCGGGCCGATCGCCATGACCAGACCGATCTCAGGCGTGCTGAGGCCCAGTACGCGATCAAGGTAGAACGGCCCGACCACCAGGGTTGTCATCATCACCCCAGCCACCAAGAGGTTCAGGACGAGCTTGGGCGCCAGCGCGCGGTCGAGCACGGACCAGAGCGACGGCGCTGGTGCCGATCCGCGGCGCGCGTCACCTGGGACGATCGCAATGGTCGCCAGGAGCGTGAGCAGCGTCAGCGGAACCTGAGCCCAGAAAATGCCCTGCCACCCAGTCACCGGGATCAGCAGCCCGCCAAGCGAGGGGCCGAGCGCGGTGCCGAGCGCTGACGCCGTGCCCAAAAGACCAAGGGATCGCCCGAGGTGCGCGGGATCAGCGTTCCGACGGATCAGCGCCATGGCCAGCGTCATCAAGAATGCTGCACCAACACCCTGCAGGGCGCGCGCACCTACCAGAACCCAGAGGCAGGGCGCGAGGGCACAGAGCGCGGAGGCGAGTGCGGACACGCCAAGGCCTACGATCAACATCGGCTTCAACCCGCACCTGTCGCCGAGCCGACCAGCGATGATGACGAAGACCGTCAGACCCGCAAGATACGCGACGACCACCGCTTGCACCTCGGCGAAGGGCGCAGCGAAGGCTTCGGTGAGGGTTGGCAGGGCGACATTGGCAATGCTGGTGCCGAGCGATGCCAGCAGCATCGAACTTGCCAGGGTGACGGTCGTTCCAGTCGGTTTCGGGTTGCTCATCGAAGGGCTCGCTGATTGACGTTTCCGGCCGGCCGCGCTTGCGCGCGGCGGGTTTCAAGCGTAGCCTGTCACTTCAAGTCAACTTGAGGTCAAGCATGAGAATGCTCGATATCGGAGAGGTCGCGGCTGAGAGCGGGGTCAGCGCCTCGGCGCTGCGCCACTACGAGGCGGCGGGGCTGATTGCGTCGGCGGGACGACACGGCCTGCGCCGTCAGTTTCCGCCCCAGGTGTTGATGCAGCTGCAGCTGATCGCCATGGGCAAGGCGGCTGGCTTCTCGCTGGAGGAAATCGCCAGCGTCTTCGGCCAAGACGGCATGCCAGAGCTGCCGCGAGCCGCGCTACACCAGAAGGCTGATGTGATCGAGCGCACGATCATGAAGCTCGCAACCCTGCGGGACACGCTGCGGCATGTCGCGGAGTGCCCAGCGCCCTCACATCTCGATTGCCCAACCTTCCGGGGCTTGATGGAAAACGCGAGCAGGCTCAGCCGGGTGACGGCGAGGAAGCGGGCTAAGCCGCCGAAGACGCTGAAGCGACCCGCTTAAGTCGGCCGGATCGCCACGCCCGCGCCGTCGAACCAGTGCAGTGCAGTGGTCGGCAGTGAGATCGGCACCAGCTCCCCAACCGGGAAGCGGTGTTGGCCCGGCACGGTGGCAACCAGCTCGCCGCCGGCGGGGAGCGCCAGGTGGAGGATGGTTTCGGCACCCAATTGCTCGGCCAAGAGCACGGGCAAGGTGTGCCCGGCACCCAGGGTGATCGCTTCGGGGCGGATGCCGATTGCGGTCGCACCAGCGGGCGGTGAGGACGCGATCTCAAGGCCACCGGCGACAAAACTCGCCGCCACCCGCTCGCCGTCGATCAGGTTCATGCGCGGGGCGCCCAGGAACCCGGCGACGAACCGGTTGGCCGGCTGGTTGTAGAGCTCGAGTGGCGAGCCGACCTGCTGCACGCGGCCCCCGTTCAGCACGACGATCCGGTCGGCCATGGTCATCGCCTCGACCTGATCGTGGGTCACGTAGATCGAGGTGACACCGAGGCGCTTGTGCAGGCGCGCGATCTCCACCCGCATCTGCACGCGCAGCTCCGCATCGAGGTTGGACAAGGGTTCATCGAACAAGAACAAGACAGGCTCGCGCACGATCGCCCGGCCGATCGCGACCCGTTGGCGCTGCCCGCCAGAGAGCGCTTTTGGCTTGCGATCCAGCAATTGGTCGAGCTTCAACAGCTCGGCGGCGGCGCGCACCCGGCGATCGATCTCTGGCTTGGCAAAGCGCTGGGTCTCCAGCCCAAACGCCATGTTGGCGTAGACCGTCATGTGCGGGTAGAGCGCGTAGGATTGGAACACCATGGCAATGCCGCGGGATGCCGCTGGTGTCGTGGTCATGTCCTTACCGGTGATCGCAATCGTGCCGGCGGACGGCTGGTCGAGCCCGGCAATCAGCCGCAGCAAGGTCGACTTGCCGCAGCCAGACGGGCCGACGAACACCACGAACTCGCCCTGCGCAATCGCAAGGTCGATGCCGTGCAGCACCGGCGTGGTGCCGAAGCGCTTTTCGATCCCGGTGAGGCGGAGTGCCTCGCTCACAGCCAGCCGCCATAGTCTGGCGCCCCTGCTGGGATTGGCAGCCGCACAGTCTCCCCCGTGCGCGCGGAGCGGTAGATCGCGGTCAGCAACGCGATCGAGCGGCGCGCATCCGCCACAGTGACCGGCGGCGGTTGGCCGTGGTCGAGCGCGTCTGCGAACGCCAGGAACTGGCCGGGGTAGCCTTCAAGGCCCGGTTCGACCGCCTGCACCACTTGGTCGACCGCCGCTTGCGCCTCAGCCGTGCGGGCGATGAAGCGCCAGGGGTCGAAGCCGAATTTGTAGGGCTGCAGGTTGCTTTCGACCGTCAAGCCGGAGAAGTGAAACTTGAGCCGCGAGACTTCTTCGGCCGCCCCCAACGTGACGGTTAAGGTGGCAATGGCGCCACTCTCCAGTTCCACCACAACCCCGGCGCAATCCTCGGTCTCGATCGGGTTGACCCGGGTGGTGGTGGCAGCACGGACCGAGGCGATCGGCCCCATCAGCCATTCCAGCGCGTCGTGGGCGTGGATCGCGTGGGTGATCAGCGCACCGCCCCATTCGGTCGCCTTCTTGCCGCGCCAGGGCACGGCGTAATAGTCCGCCCCCCGCGTCCACGCGGTCTCGATGCTGGCGAGGTAGGGTTTGCCAGCGAGGCCTGCTGCCATCAGGGCATGCAAGCGCTTGAAGCCGTTGCCGAACCGGTACTGGAACACCGGCATCAGCTGGCGGCCGGTGCTCGCGAGCAGCGCTTCGACCTGGTCGAAGGCTTTGAGCGAAGGCAGCAGCGGCTTTTCGCAGATCGCGTGCTTGCCGGCTTTCAAAGCGGCTTCGATCATCGGCTGATGGAGCGCCGGCGGCGTTGCGATGTCGATGATGTCGATATCAGCGCGGGCGAGCACCGGGTCAAGCGACTGGTAGCGATCAGCGACACCATACTCCGTGCCGACCGCCGTCAGACGCGCGGCATCCTGATCGACGATTGCCACCACCTCAAACCGGTCCGCAACCTCGCGCCAGCCCTTCAAGTGCATGGCGCCAATGCCAAGACCAACCACGGCGACCCGGTAGCGCGTCATCGGCTCGATCCTTCGGCGAGGGCTTGCGCCGTCAGCGCCAGTTCGGTTGCGAGGAAACAGTGCGCTTGGGTCATCGCGGTCTCCGTTCGGTCGCGGATGTCGGCCAGCAGCTGGTGGCCGTAGGGCAGATCAACGGCGCTGCAGTCGATGTGCTGGGTGCCCTTGGCGTCGACCAGGAACAGGTGGTCTTTGCCCGGCCGGCCGGCGATGTCGACGTACTTGCGCAACTCAATGTAGCCATCAGTGCCGAGGATGGTGAGCCGCCCGTCACCCCAGGTGCCAAGCCCATCGGGCGTGAACCAATCGACCCGCACATAGCCGGTGGCGTTGGGCGTGCGCAGCAGGATCTCGCCGAAATCCTGCAGTTCCGGGTGCTGCGGGTGGTGGCGATTGGCGACCGTGGCGGCGACCACCTCGGCCGAGGTCGCACCGGTGAACGCGAGGAACTGGTCGCACTGGTGGGAGGCGATGTCGCACAGGATGCCGCCGAAGCGGTTGCGCTTGAAAAACCAGGCGGGCCTTGGGTTGAGGCCGATGCGGTGGGGCCCGAGGCCGACGGTGTTCACCACCTGACCAATGGCACCCGCGCGCACGAGGTCGAGCGCTTTGACGGTTGAGCGGGTTTCAAACCGTTCCGAATAGCAGATCGAATAGATCCGCCCGGTTTCCTGCTGCACGCGCCGCAGGTCGGCCAGCTGCTTCAGGCTGGTGGCACCCGGCTTGTCGCTCATCACATCCTTGCCGCGGCGCATGGCAGCGATGCCGAGGGGTGCGCGCTCGGCTGGGATCGCGGCCGTCACGATCAGCTGGATCGTTGGATCATCGAGCAGCGCGTCCGCCGATGCGGCTTTGGGCACGTCGGGGTAGCGGGCCGCGAACTCAGCGGCAAGGTCAGGTTCCGGTGCGAACCAGCCGGCAAACGTCGCCCCCGCCTCGCGCACGAACGCGATCTGGCCGTGGATGTGCGGGTGGTTGATGTGGATGACAGCGAACTTCATCGGCCCCTCAGCGCTTCAACCCGGACATCGCGATGCCCTGGATGATCAGGTTCTGGAAAAACACGAAGAACAGAAACACCGGCACCAGCGACAAGGTCGACATCGCGAACAGCTGGCCCCAGCTCGATTGGCTGGTGCTGTCGACGAAGGTCCGGAGTGCCAACGGCACGGTGTAGGATTGGATGTCGTTCAGGTAGATCAGCGGGCCGAAGAAATCGTCCCACGTCCAGATGAAGGTGAAGATCGCCGCTGTGCCCATCACTGGCGTCGAGAGCGGCAGCAAGATCCGCCAGTAGATCCGCCACGGCCCGCAGCCATCCATCACTGCCGCCTCGTCCAATTCCCGCGGAATGCCACGGAAGAACTGCACGAACAGGAAAATAAAGAAGGCGTCCGCCGCCAAGAACTTCGGCACCACCAGGGGTAGGATCGTGTCGACCCAGCCCAGCTGCAGGAACAGCACGTACTGCGGGATCAAGGTGACGTGATAGGGCAGCATCAACGTCATCATCATCAGCGCAAAGCAGAGTTTGCGGCCCGGAAACTCCAGGCGCGCAAACGCAAACCCGGCGAGTGAACAGGCCATCAGGTTGCCCGCCACCGCGAGCGTGGCGATCACGGCCGAATTCCAGAAAAACCGATCGAACCCAACGGCGAGCGCGTTCCAGCCAACCACGAAGTTGACCGGATCAAGCGAGCGTGGGATCGGCGTCAAGTCGGTGAAGATCGCGTTCTCCGGCTTGAACGCGGATCCGACCATCCACAGCACGGGATAGATCATCACGAGGCTCGCGAGTGCCAAGCCAGCATGCGTCAGCAAGCGCGCCCTAGTCGTCTTCATAGTGCACCCAGAGCTTGGCGGCTTGGAACTGCAGGGCGGTGAAGAGGCCAATGCCGACCAGCAAGGTCCAGGCAAGGGCTGCCGCATAGCCCATGCGGAAGTTCGCGAACGCCTCCTGGTACAAGTAGAGGGAGTAGAACAGGGTCGAATCGATCGGCCCGCCGGTACCGCCAGAGACCACGAAGGCGGGCGTGAACGCCTTGAACGCGTTGATCGCCTGCAAGATCAGGTTGAAGAAGATGACGGGGGTCAAGAGCGGCACAGTCACCCGCCAGAACACCCGCCAGCGTGAGGCGCCGTCGAGGGATGCCGCCTCATAAAGATCGGTTGGGATCTGGCGCAAACCCGCCAGGAACACAATCATCGGCGAGCCGAACTGCCAGACGCCGAGGATGACGAGCGTGCCCAACGCCGTGTCCGGGTCCGACAGCCAGCTCGACCCCTGGACGCCGAAGACGCCAAGCACCCGGTTGATCACGCCATCGGCACCAAAAATCTGCCGCCACAGCACGGCGACCGCGACCGAACCGCCAAGCAAGGACGGCAAGAAGAAGATCGCCCGGTAGAGCGTAAGGCCGCGGATGCCCTTGTCCAGCACCATGGCGAGTGCGAGTGCGAGTGCAAGCTTCAGCGGCACCGCCAGCAGCACATAGATGCCGGTCACTTCCACCGCTGCCCAGAACCGCCGATCACCCAGCATCCGCTCATAGTTGGCGGTGCCAATCCAGCGCGGATCGCTGAGCAAATCGTAGCGGGTGAAGGACAGGTAGAGCGACGCGAGCGTTGGCCCCAGGGTCAGCACCACGAACCCAGCGATCCAGGGTGCTAGGAAGAGGTAGCCTGCGAGGCCTCGGCGGTTGGCTACGGTTCCCATCGGTGAATACCCATCCAGCCTGTCGCCCCTCCCCCCGCAAGCGGGGG
>JAAFHH010000112.1 GCA_013297545.1 Alphaproteobacteria bacterium | reverse complement strand
GGTGGGTGGCCTGATCCTGGAACGGCTGCCGGCGACCTTGGAACTGGTGCTGGTGGCAACCGTGCTCGCCCTCGGCGTCGGCATTCCGCTTGGCGTCGTGTGTGCGCTCAAGCCGGATGGCGTGGTTGCGCGGTTGGTGCAGGCAGTCTCCCTGATCGGGATATCGACACCCACCTTCGTGACCGGCATTGGCCTGATCCTGGTGTTCGCCGTCACGCTCGGTATCTTGCCGAGTTTCGGGCGCGGTGCTGTGGTCGACCTCGGCTGGTGGTCAACTGGCTTCCTCACCCGTTCGGGCCGGGCGTCTTTGGTGCTGCCGGCGATCACGCTCGGGCTGTTTCAGACCACCTTGATCATGCGCCTGGTGCGCTCTGAGATGATCGATGTGCTCTCAAGCGATTACATCCGCTACGCCCGCGCCCGTGGGCTGCCGAAGCGCACGATCCACTACAAGCTGGCGCTCCGGAACGCCTTGATGCCGGTGATCACGGTCACCGGCCTGCAGATCGGTGCCCTTATTGCCTTCGCGATTGTAACCGAGACCGTGTTCCAGTGGCCGGGCCTTGGCTTGCTGTTCATTCAGGCCGTTGGCTTCGTCGATATCCCGGTGATGTCGGCCTACTTGCTGCTGGTGGGTGCCATGTTCGTTGGCATCAACACCATCGTTGACCTGCTCTACACCGTGGTCGATCCGCGCTTGAGGGTCAGGGCGTGAGGCTGCCCCTCTCGGTGCTGATCGCGGCCGTGGTGGCGCTGCTGATCATTCTGGCAGCCGCGCTTGCCCCCTGGATCGCCCCGACAGACCCGACCGATCTGCGCAGCCTCAATCTGCTGAACGCCGAAATCCCGCCGATGTGGACGGCGGAGGGGGACGCGCGCTTCTGGCTCGGCACGGATAATCAGGGCCGCGATCTGGTCTCCGCCATCCTCTATGGGGCGCGCGTCTCGATCGCGATTGGCTTGGCGGCGGTGGCGGCGTCCGCCGTGATCGGCATCGCGCTTGGGCTGCTCGCTGGCTACCTCGGCGGCTGGGTCGATGCCGTGATCTCGCGGGTGGGCGACGTCATCCTGTCGTTCCCGACCATCTTGCTCGCACTCTTGGTCGCAGGCCTCGCGCGCGCCTTCGTGCCCCAGGGCCAGATGACCGTGTGGATGCCGTTCATCCTGGTGGGTGCCATTACGATCCACGACTGGGTGCAGTACGCCCGAACCGTGCGCGGCTCGACCTTGGTCGAGCGCGCGAAAGACTATGTCCGCGCGGTGCGGGTGATTGGTCTGCCAGCGCACCGGATCATGCTCGGCCACATTCTGCCGAATGTAATCAGCCCGGTGCTGGTGATCGCCACCATCAACCTGGCCGGGGCCGTGCTGACGGAGGCGACCTTGTCGTTCCTCGGCGTCGGCATGCCGCCGACCTACCCATCGCTCGGCACGCTGATCCGGATTGGCAATGAGTTCGTGTTTTCCGGCATCTGGTGGATCGCGCTGTTTCCAGCGGTCACGCTGGTGATCCTGGTGCTCGCGGTCAATGTGCTGGGCGATTGGCTGCGCGATCGCTTCAACCCGAAGCTTCGGGGGCGGGAATGACCGCGCTTACCATCGAGGGGCTGACGGTGCGCTACCCGCTGGGCGCGGGCCGTGTGCTGACCGCTGTCGACGGCGCCTCGCTTTCCCTCAAGCGAGGGGAAATCCACGCGCTGGTAGGCGAGTCCGGTGCCGGCAAAACCACGATTGGTGCGGCCGTGATGGGTCTGATCGATCCACCGGGGGAGATCACGGCCGGCCGCATCCTGATCGAGGGCAAACCGATCGCGGAGGTGCGGTTGGGAGCAGACATCGGTGCGGTGTTCCAAGACCCGATGACCAGCCTGAACCCGCTGTTCCGGGTTGAGAGCCAGCTGGCGGAAGGCTTGCGCCACCATCTGAAACTCTCGGCGCGGGCCGCCCGTGCCCGTTCGGTCGAACTGCTGACGGCCGTCGGCATTGCCGATCCCGAGCGGTGCTTGCGCAGCTACCCGCACCAGCTCTCCGGCGGCCAGCGCCAGCGGGTGGTGATTGCGGCCGCCCTCTCCTGCGACCCTGGTCTGGTGGTCGCCGATGAACCAACAACCGCGCTTGATGTATCGATCCAAGCGCAGATCCTGCGGCTCATGCGCGATCTCGCGAACCAGCGTGGCATCGGCGTGCTGCTGGTCACCCACAACATGGGCGTGGTGGCGGAGATTGCAGACACCGTGAGCATCCTGCACCGCGGCCGGATTGTGGAGCAGGGGCCGGTCGCGAGCGTGCTGCGCACCCCCCAAGACGCTTACGCCCAAGCGCTGATCGGTGCGGTGCCGCGCATCGACCGGCGACTGACGCGCTTTCCCGTGCCGGGCGCGCAAGACCCGGTTGCGGATACCGCCCGCACCGCCTTGCAACGCCACACCATCGCTCGCACCAGCGGGGCGATGATCGAGGTTGAAAACCTCGTGGTCGAGTACCGCAGCGGCGGCCCGTTCGCCCGAAAATCCTTCCGCGCGGTGGACGGCGTGTCGTTTCGCATCAACGCCGGCGAGGTGTTCGGCCTGGTGGGCGAAAGCGGCTGCGGCAAAACCACCACGGCCCACGTGATCGCAGGCCTGATCCGCCCGACCAGCGGCGTGGTGAAGTTCGCCGGTGCGGCCCAGACCACCAGCCGGGCGCGCCCGGTGCAGATGGTGTTCCAGGACCCCTACGCCTCACTCAACCCGCGTCTGCGCGTTGGGCGCATGCTGGCAGAACCGATCCTGTTCTACCGCCTCGCCCGCACGGTGGCGGATGCCGAGCATGATGTCGCAACCCTGCTGCAGGCGGTGGGCTTGGACGCGACAGCGGCGGAGCGGTTTCCGCATGCGTTTTCCGGCGGCCAGCGCCAGCGCCTCGCGATCGCGCGGGCGCTGGGTGCCCGGCCGCGGGTGCTGATCTGTGACGAGCCGACCTCGTCGCTCGACGTCTCGGTGCAAGCGCAGATCTTGAACCTGTTGAAGGATTTGCGCGATGCGACCGGCCTCACCTTGCTGCTGATAAGCCACGACCTCGCGGTGATCCGCCAGATGTGCGATCGCATCGGCGTGATGCAAGCCGGCAAGATCGTCGAGCTCAGCAAAGCCGAAACCCTGTTTCTTGCGCCCGCCCACGCCTATACGAAGTCGCTGCTGGCCGCCGTGCCGAGCCTGGATGCGCTCGATCGCCGCGGGCTGTGATCTGACAAGAAGGTGCCGGAATTTTGACCGGTCGCTCATACCCCTCCGCTTGCCAGGGGAGGGGGGATACACGGCAGGCCGATCGCGTGGTGAGAACGGCGCCTTCCAGCCCCTATCTCGCCGCGAACTCCGCTTTCGCAGCAGCCTCGCTTGCGGGGGGAGGGGCGATTGGGATCACCCAGCCGCCGGTGATCAGAACGGGCACCACGTCCGCCGTCGGGGGTTCGGGCAGCAGGGCGCGGAAGGTGAGGTCGCCGGCCCCCAGCTCGACCGCAAACGATCCGCCGAGGTAGGCGCGGCTCAGCACCCGCATCGGCTGGCCGGTGTCTGCCAGCTGCAGCTGTTCGGGCCGCACCAGCACTTCGGCGGGGCCGGGGCTGATGCGGGTGGCCGCCATCACCACCTCTTGATCGGCCAACCGCACGGTTGCCTTACCAGCGCCGGCGCTCAGCACATCAGCCGGGGCAACCGTGCCGCGCCCGAGAAAGCGTGCCACCATCGAGGTCGCCGGCCGCTCGTAGAGCTCGCGCGGTGGGGCCAATTGCTGCAGCCGGCCATGGTCAAGCACCGCAACCTCGGTCGCGAGCGCCATGGCTTCGGCTTGATCGTGGGTCACCATCACCATGGTGGTGCCAGTTGCCTGGTGCAGGCGGGCGAGTTCCGCCTGCATCGCGCTCTTCAGGTGCGCATCGAGCGCCGCCAGCGGCTCATCCAGCAGCACCAGGCCGGGCGACATGGCGAGGCAGCGCGCAAGGGCCACGCGCTGGCGCTGGCCACCGGAGAGTTCATGGGGGCGGCGCGCGGCCAACTCCGCGATCGCGACGGTGGTCAGCGCTGCCTGCACCTTGGCCGCCCGTTCCGCCGCCGGCAGGCCGGCGCGCTTGAGCGCGTAGCCAACATTGTCCGCGACCGAGAGGTGCGGCCAGAGCGCGTAGCTTTGGAACACCATCCCGATCGAGCGCCGCTCCGGCGGCACATGATGGCCGGCTGCTGCGACCTGGACGCCGTTGATCACGATCTCCCCACTGTCCAGCGTCTCGAGGCCAGCAAGCAGGCGCAAGAGCGTGGTCTTGCCACAGCCAGAGGGGCCGAGGATCGCGAGCAAGCCGCCGCGCGCAAGGCTGAGCGTGATGCCGTCCACTGCGGCAACCGCGCCAAAGCGCTTGCGCACCCGGTCCAGGCTGATCGCGGGCACGGGCGCGCTACCGGCAGAACGCGCGCCAGACCCGTGCGTCTTCGCCGATCACCAGCGTCAAGCGTTCCGGGTTGGCTTCGAACAGCACGGTCTGCGACGGGTGCAGAAAGCGCAGGCGCTGGATGTTGAGTTTCTTGGCGGCCGCAATCGCCGCCACCCGGTCCATACCGACCAGCGACTGCACCGCCGGGTCACGGCACGGCTGGTGGCGGAACTGCCAGGGCAGCAGCGCGTCAGCCAGCGCCGCTGTCGGCAGCAGGAGGATCAGCAGCAACGCAAACGGCCCGGGCAAGCTGCCCGGGCCGGTCCGCACAACGGCCTGAGCGGCCGTCATAGCTACTCGTCGCGCTGGCCGGTCAAGCTCATCAACGCCTGGAAGATGTTGATGAAGTTGAGGTAGAGGCCAAGGGCACCGAGGATCGCGAGCTTGCCGATCGCCTCGTGGCCGTAGTTCTCCGAGAACTCTTCCTTGATGCGCTGCGTGTCATAGGCGGTGAGGCCCAAGAACACGATGATCACGGCGGCGTTGATGAGCACGCTCAACAGCGAGGAGCCGAGGAAGATGTTCACCAAGCTCAGGACCACCAGCACAACGACGCGGATCGTCAAGATCGTGCCGAGCTTCGAGAGGTCAGACTTCGTGGTGTAGCCATAGAGGCTGAGTGCACCGAACATCGCCGCCGTCATGAAGAAGCCGCGAGCCACCGAAGCGCCCGTGAACACCATGAAGATCGAGGCGATGGAGACACCCATCACCGCAGCGAACGCCCAGAACACCAGCTGCAAGGTGCCGAACGACATCTTGTGGGCGCCGAATGACAGCACCAAGACAAACGCCAGCGGGGCCAACATGGCCACCCACTTCAGCGGTGTGCCGAAAATGATCGGGCCGAGCGACGTATTGGCGACGAACATGGCGACCAGGCCGGTAACCACCAGCGCCAGGGCCATGTAGTTGTAGACGCGCAGCATGTGCGCGCGCAGGCCAGCGTCGATCTCGGCGCGGCTGATGCTCGGCGCAAATGAGCGAGCCTGCGACGTACCCCAGTCCATGGAATTCTCCGTCCGTAAGTTGGAACCTGAGCCACAGAGTTGGGCTTTCCGCCGACCAGTTTCAAGCAGAATAAGGTGTCACACAAAGATTGTGGACTTTAGTAACTGCCCGCGAATGCATCGAGTGCGCGCCGGCCCGCGTCCGTCACTTGGTAGACGCCGCGGTCGACGCGCTCAAACCAGCCGTAGACATTGCGCTGCAGGATCGCCGCCGCCCCGGTGACGCCGGTCGCCTGGGCGAGCGCCTTGGGGCTTGCCGGGCCGGCGTTGAGGTAGAGGGCGAGGCGCAGGGCGGCCTGGCGGTAGGCGGTCACCAGCTTGACCCCGGTTACCCCGCCCTGGTTCGGATCGCCCCGACGCAAAGTGAATTCGCGCAGCAGCTTGCGCCGCCGCTTGGCGTCTTTGCGCGGCTGATAAGGCCCCGGCTCTTCCAGCACATGGATGGTGGGGGCACCGGTGCGAAACTCAACCGCGATCAGGCCGAGCCCGATCAACCGGCAGAGTTTGCGCACCCGGCGATCGTAGGGGCCGGCCTCACCGCCCGGCTTGCCGGGGACAGCGATGTAGACCGTGTCAGCCACCGCCAACCGGTCAACCGCCTGTAGCAATAAGGTGAGATTGAGCCGTGCCTTCAGTTCAACGACCACGGGCGGCTCATCGCCGCGCACGGCGACCAAGTCGCAGGTCTGAACTTCGGTTTTGACGGTATAGCCGGCGGCTTCCAGGAAGCGTTTGACCGGCAGGGATAATTCACTCTCGGCAATCAGTGCCATCGCGGCCCCCAACCAGTGAGGTTGGAGGCCGGATCACAGCGGGTGATTAGCGCGAGTAGAATTCGATCACGAGGTTCGGTTCCATCTGCACCGGGTACGGCACATCGGCCAGCTTCGGTGCGCGAATGAACGCGCCCTTGAAGGCGGAGGTGTCGACCGAGATGTAGTCCGGCACGTCGCGTTCCGGCGACTGCATGCTTTCCAGCACCACCGCCATGTTCTTGGCCGTCGACGACAGTTCGATGATGTCGTTGTCGTTGATCTGGTACGACGCGATGTTGACGCGCTTGCCGTTCACCTTGACGTGGCCATGGTTGACCAGCTGGCGGGCGGCGAACGGCGTGATCGCGAACTTCATGCGGTAGATCACCGCATCGAGGCGACGCTCCAACAGCTCGATCAAGTTCTCCGACGTGTCGCCCTTGCGGCGGCCAGCTTCGGTGTACAGCCGACGGAACTGACGTTCCGAGATGTTGCCGTAGTAGCCCTTCAGCTTCTGCTTGGCCATCAGCTGGACGCCGAAGTCTGACGTCTTCTTGCGACGCTGACCGTGCTGGCCTGGACCACCTTCGCGGCGAACCACCGGGCTTTTGCCACGGCCCCAGAGATTGACGCCCAAACGGCGGTTGATCTTGTATTTTGACTCGGCGCGCTTGGTCATCTGGTCTCTCGGCGAAGGGTCGATCAACAAAGATACTGAACCCACGCCCATGAAGGGCACGGTTCGGAGGCGCGAACAATACGGATCGCGACCGCGCTGTCAACCAGGATTTACCCAGTCGGGATTTATCGGCGCAGCACAACGAAGAAGTCGCGGTTGTCGTTGGCACTGACAAAGCGCAAGCCCCCGCTGGGATCGCTGGATGCCATCGCACTGTCCACATGACCCGCGACCACACCGCCGGCACCATCCGGACGGTAGACCGCGGCGTAGGTGAGATCCGGGCTGTTCATGTCCAGATGCATGGCGTCCACGCAGCCATAGGCCTGCAGCACGCGCGCCATGCCGTTCGGGGTGTGGGCGCTGAACTGGGCATAGATCAGCCAGCGCTTGTCCCCCTCCTGCAACAGGCACGCAGCTGAGCGCAGCGAGCGCAAGGTGCCGCCCGCCCCGGAGGGATTGAGCGCTCCCGACCAGTTGCCACTGCCCCAATTGCGCACAAACGGGTGCGGCTCGCGCGCTTGAATGAGGGCGACCCCGTTCTGGCGGGCAAAGCGCAGACGCGGCACCAGCGCGTCATCCTCAGCGGTCCAGGTGCGCAGCTGCACCCGGCCATCGTCGGTCGCGAACAAGGTGGCGAGGCCGGGCTGCAGGCGGCTGAACACCACACCACCCTCGATGAAGCCATAGTGGCTGCCCTGATTGATCCCGGCGAGCGGACCGGCGCGGAACGCCCCGTGTTCGCGCTTGAAGCCGGCGGCAAACGCACCGGTCAAGCGGTCCAACTCATGCGGGCGCACCATGCCGACGCGGGCGAGCGGAGCGGCACTGGCAAAGCCATCAGGCCCAGCACCCGGCTTCGCGCCCTCGTACCGGCGCGACCATTCGAGCGACGGGTGCGCGGTGCCCAAGCGAAAGTCGACCGAGAAGCGGGCGAGGTCGAACGCCACCGCGCGCACGACCGCGGGGCCTTCCACGTCATCCATGCTGGCCACCCGGTCGGGGAAGGAGGCCATGATGTCCGCCGGCACCAGATTGGCCGCCATCAGACTGACCGCGACCCCTGGCGTGCGATCCACCGGATACCAGCGCCCGGCTTCCAGCGCGCCATCGCCGCCGCTGGCAATCCCAAGCCGGCCGCGGCTGAGCCTGGCACCCCGGCGCTGGGCGTCGATCGCCGCACTTGGCGGCAGGCCGGCAGCACCACCCGCCGTCGACGCCCCGCTGGCGAGTTGCGCCACTTCAAGATCCGCATCGCGGCCGATGGTGCTTTTGTAGAAGTCGATCGCGCGCTCGCCGAGGTCACCGGTCGATCGCAGCAAAGCGACCACGGCTTCTTGGCGGGTGCGCCATCCGCCGCGCTGGCTCAGCACCAGGAGGGTCCCGTGGCAAAACGGTGTGGCGGGGGCTTGAAGGTCCCGGAACGGATCGCGCCCCTGGGCATCGAACAGCGGGCAGACCCGGCGCTGGCCGG
>JAAFHH010000111.1 GCA_013297545.1 Alphaproteobacteria bacterium | reverse complement strand
CTGGTATCGCGCGGGGGCGAAACCCCTGGTGTTCGCCGGCCGCTTGGTCGCGTCGAAAGACGTGGCCACCCTGCTCGCGGCCCTCGCCCTGTTACCGGCCGAACGCTTGATCATCCTCGGTGATGGGCCGGAACGCGCGCGCCTGGAGGCGGCTGCCCGCTATCTCGAAGGCCGGGTCGCGTTCATCGGTACGGTCAGCGACGTCACCCCCTGGCTGCAGCACGCAGCCGCCCTGGTGCTGCCCTCACGCCACGAAGGCTTCGGCAATGTGCTGGTCGAGGCGATGGCCTGCGGCACGCCGGTGGTCGCGACTGATTGCCCGGGCGGGCCGCGGTTTATCCTGGAGGATGGTGCACTCGGCGCCCTCGCCCCCGTGGGCGACCCGGCCGGCCTCGCCCACGCGATTGCGGCGACCCTAGCCAATCCCCTGCCGGCTGCGCGCCTGCAGCACGCCGCCCTACGCTTTGGTGTCGACCGGGTGACGGAGGCTTACCTCGCAGCCCTCGACAGCGCACTGACCGGCCAGAGCGCCAAGCTCTTGTCGGCATAGGTGCCGTTATCCACCCCATCGGCTTCAGAGATGCGCTGCAGCGGTGGCGGCAGATGGAACGGTGCGCCTTCGAGATTGATCGGCCGCCAGTCGCCCGCCTTGATCGGCAGGTGCACCAAGCAATCGCGCGCCAGCACCAGATCGACCTGCGGCAGCGGCATGGCGGTGACGTCGCCGCCGAGGAACTCGATCCCTGGCCGGTCGTAGCGCCGGCGCAAGTCGCTCACGATTTCCGGCACGATATCGACGCCGATGTAGCGCGGCAGCGGCGGGATCAGTGCGGTGATCCAATTGCAATCGCCGCAGCCAGCATCAAGCAGGCTGGTGATGCCATGCTCCGCGATGATGGCGGGCAGTTCGCGCCGCACGGCACCAGTCGCTGCCAAGGTGGAGCCGACCCCCGATACTGTCTCGTCACTGTTCCAGAACCGCGTGCGCGCAATGCGGCGGAACACCGTTTCCGGTCGACCGCTGAGCATCCAGTATTTGCGCATGATGTGGTAAAGACCCACGGCGGCCGCGACCTCGGTCGTCAAGAGAGTGGCGGTGCCGTTTGCCCCCGCAGGCAACAGAGTAACGTCCAGCACCAGGGTTCGTCACGGGAAAGGTAACAATCGTGGGTGATGCCGGTCCGATTTCCTGGTTTGGGGAAGCACTGCGCTGCCCGTGCGCGCACCGCGCGGCCCTGACGGCGACACCGGAGGGGATGGTCTGCACGCGGGCGTGTGAGCATTCGCCCCTGCCCCTCGTCGACGGCAAGCCCGTGCTGGTCGACTTCTCCGCGTCCGTCCTTGACCGCGCAGCTGTGCTGGCGAGTGGTGGGGCGAGCCCAGTGCGCCGGCGTGGTGGCGCGTTGCGCACCAAGCTGTTCGACCTCGCCTTCGGCCGCAACCGGGTAGCCGAAGCCAATGCCAAGCGCTTCCTGGACCTGCTGCCGGCCGGTGGGCGGGTATTGATCATCGGCGGCGGCGCGCTTGGCGCTGGTGTCGACCAAGTCTATGCCCGGCCCGACATCCGCACGGTCACCTTCGATGTCTACGCCAGTCCGCTGACCGATCTGATCGCAGATGGCCACGCGATCCCGCTGGCGGATGGCAGCGTCGATGGCGTGTGGATTCAAGCCGTGCTCGAACATGTGCTGGACCCCTGGCAGGTGGTGGCGGAAATCCACCGGGTGCTGGCGCCCACCGGCATCGTCTACGCTGAAACCCCGTTTCTGCAGCACGTCCACGAAGGCGCCTACGACTTCACCCGCTTCACGGAGAGCGGCCATCGCTGGCTGTTCCGACAGTTTGAGGAAATCGCAAGCGGCACGGTGCTCGGCCCCGGCACAGTGCTGGTCTGGTCCGTGCGCTATGCGGCAGCGGGCCTGTTCCGCAGCTGGAAGGCCGGCACGATCGCCGCGCTGATCGCAAGCCCGCTGCGTCTGCTCGACCGGGTGATCCCTGCACGCTACGCGATCGATGGCGCGAGTGGCGTGTTCTTCCTCGGTCGGCGCAGCACAACGGCGCTGAGCCCGCGCGACGCCGTGCGCCGCTACCAGGGGGCGATCGGGCGTGGCTGAACACCCGCCCTCTCGGCTACACTCCGGCCCGATGCGCGCGCTTGCTCTCGCCCTGGCTCTCGGATTGGCTGGCTGCTCGTCGACCGGTATGGTCGACCCGCAGGCTGACCAGCCGCTTGCCTTTGCGCCGTGGACGTCGGACGTGCCGGGCTACCGGCTGAAACCCGGCGACGAAATCGAAGTCCGCTTGCTCTACAATCCCGAATTCTCCGACCGGGTGATGATCGGCCCTGATGGCCGTTTCGCGCTCAGCCTGATCGGCACCGTGCGCGCCGAGGGCATGACCTCGGACGAGCTGTCGGACCATCTGCGCCAACGCTTTGCGCGCGATCTGCGCCGGCCCGATGTGGTGGTGGTGCCGCGATCCTTCGGGTCCCAGCGCGTGATCGTTGGCGGCGAAGTGGCGTCGCCCGGTATCCACACCCTGCCCGGCCGGGTGGGGGTGCTGGAAGCCGTGCTGATCGCTGGTGGCTTCACCAACACCGCTCGGCCCCAGCACGTGGCGCTGATCCGCCGCGGCGCCGATGGTCGCCCGATGCTGCGATCTCTCGATCTCGTCAGCTTCCTCAGCACGGGCGATGCCAGCCAAGACGTGCCGCTGCAGCCATTCGACATCGTCTACGTGCCGCGTTCGACGATTGCGGAGATCAACCGCTTCGTCGCCCTCTACATCCGCGGCATCTTGCCGTTCGACAGCGGCTTTTCCTACTCGCTCACCCGCGAAGTCGCGCGCCCCGCGACGGGAGGGGCTTCGACGGTGGCGCCGGCTCCCTAACAATCCGGCGCCGCTCGTAGCAGGTGGCACCATAGGCCAGCAGCACCAACAAGATCAGCGAACTGTCCTTGGCGGCCAGCGAATTGTTGGACGAGGCGATCAAGATGAACACCACCAGCACCGTGCGGATGTAAGCCGGCGCGCCCGCGGTGATCGCGAGCAGGAACCAGACCAAAGTGGTCATGAACACCACGAAGCCGAACAGGCCGTAGTGCAGCAGCAACAGCAACCAGCCATTCTCAATGCCGATGATGCCGGTGACGTTGGCTAAGCGCTGCACTTGTTCGATGATGCCGGTTGGGCCGATGCCAAACAGGATGTCGCCCATGGTCAACTGGTCGAAAATCCTGAGCGCCAGCAGGCGGGATTGGGCGGAGGTGTCCCAGTAGAATTCCTGCACCAGCCGGCTTTCCCCGCCGAGCACGGTGAGCACCAGAATAGCCGCCATCGGCACGCCCAGCATCACACCGACCGCACCGAGGAAGCTGAAGTAGCTCACCTTGCGGGCGAACAGGTGGGTCAAGTACCAGAGTGCTCCCAGCACCGTGGCCAAAGCCGCCGTCACCACCATCGCAGTCCGCCCACCGAAGCTGAACAGCGCCATCGGGAAAATCGCGAGCAGGGCGAGCGCCAGCCACGGCCGATCGCGCAGCGCCGGCAGGGTGAAGAACGCCATCGAGGTCATCAGCGCGTTCTGCAGCGGGTGACCCAGCAGAGCGGTTGGCCGGAAGAACGGCTCCACCACCTCCACCCCTTCAATCACGAAGGGCGTGAGGCGGGTTTTCAGCAAGAATTCCGTGATGCCGATCAGGCCGTTTACGCCCATCACGCTCATCACCATGACGTAGAGCCGGTCGCGGTTGTCGTCGCTCAAGAGCGCCATCGACAAGGCCAGCATGCCCGGCACGATCAGGCAGTCGATCATGAACGCGGTGCCGGCGGTGCCGTGGCGGAACACCACCCAGATGAACAGCACGGTTGAGGCGAGCGTATAGGCAAGGCCCGCCCCCAGCTGCTGCCAGAGCAGGATGCCAAGCCGCACCGGATTGACCACCACCGCGACCAGCCCCAGCAGGCCGACCACCAGATATGTCCCCGGGTGCATCTTCATCAGGAAGTTGCCGCCGGGGCTCATGTAGGAAATCCCGCGCGCCTCCAAGAAATAGCCGGAGACCGTGCAGAAGAGGCCGACCACCACGAACACCAGCACCGTCACCAGAGTGACGAAGCCATCCTCCGCGCCCCGGACCGGCGGGTGGTAGCCCGCAGGGGTCACCCGCCGGCCGCCATAGAGCCCGCGCGGGAACGGCTCGCTCACCGATTGGTCCTGCTGGCGTAGTGCAGGTGGGGATGGGACCTGGTGTCGCCAGTGGCGGGCGCGCCGGTGCTGTCGAACACCTGGATATCGGCAAATCCCGCGCGCGCGAGCTGAGCCACCTGAGCATCGCGGTCGATGTAGTAGAACAGGCTCGCGAAATGGTGGGCGATGTCGTTGACCAGCGCGTACTCGGCCGTCTCCACCGTGTGACCGCGCAGGCGCAGATGGTTCCACCACATCACCGCCTGGCGCGCGAGCCCGCGGGGCCGCAGCGTCCAGGTCCAGCCAGGCCCGCGCGGAATGCTGTGGAATACCCGGTTGTGCGCGGAAAACAGCCAGAGCCCACCGGGCTGCAGCACCCGCGCGACGGCCGCGAACACCTGCAGGCGATCGGCGTGGCCCACACTGTCGATGCCGTTGAAGCTGAACACCGCGGCCGCCACAGAGTGATCGGCGATGTCCTTCAGATCGCGCGCGTCGCCCACAGCAAAGCGCAGCTCCGGCCGGGCGGCGAAGCGCTGGGTGCAGGCCGCCACCATGGCTGGCGCGTAGTCGAGCCCGAGATAGGTCCCCGCCCGCGCGGCCAACGCCTCGGTGGTCCGTCCCGCTCCGACGCCGATATCGAGCACCAGGCCCGCGCGCAGATCCTCCGCGAAGCGATCGAACAGGCTTGTCTCTGCCGCGGTTGCCTCGGCCATGGCGGCATATGTCGCAACCCCATGCGCACTGTCATAGCGGCTGAGGTTGAGCCGCGCGGGGTCTGTCACAGCCCGTGCCCGATTGTGGCGTAGGCGGCGAGCAGCTTCGGCGCCTCATGGTGCCAGGCCAGCACATCGTGCACGCGAGCACGACCAAGCGCCCCCATCTCCGCACACTTCGCTGGATCGGCGAGCAGCTCGGCGATGCAGCGCGCAAAGTCCGCTGCATCATTGTGTTTGGCGTAGAGCGAGGCGGCTTCCGCCGAAAACCGCCCCTCGGTCATGTCGAACTGCACGATCGGTTTGGCGAGTGCCATGTATTCCATGATCTTGTTCATGGTGCTCATGTCGTTCATGGCGTTCGCTTCATCGGGGTTGACCAGCACGTCGGCCGAATTCAACACCTCAAGGAACCGGTCTTCGGGCAAGCTGCCTTCGAACAGCACGATGTCGCCCACCCCTTTGGCGATCGCTTCAGCTTTGAGGGCCTCCACCTCCGGCCCGTCGCCCACCAGCCGATAGAGAATATCGTCCCGCCCGCTTGTCCGCAGGATGCGCGCCGCATCGATCAGGTAGCTGATGCCTTCCTGCTTGCCCATCACCCCGACATAGCCAACCAAGTAGGTCTTGCCGTTCAACAGCTCGGGATTGCGTGGGCGGATTTGCATGCGTTCCAGCTTCGGGCCGGAGCGGATGACGAACACGCGCTCGGGCTTCATGCCGCCGCGTTCGATCGCGATCCGCCGGTAGGACAGGTTGGTCGCAATCGAATAGTCCGCAGTCTTGAAGGTGAGCCACTCCAGCGCGCGCACCACCCAGTAGAGCAGCCCACGCTTGCCGAACTTCGCTTCAAACAGTTCCGGGTTGATGTCGTGATGGTCGAAGACAAACCGTGTGCGGTAGAGGATTTTGAACACCAGGCCGATCAAGAAAATCGTGTCTGGCGGGTTGCAGGCGTGCAGGATTTGAAAGCCCCGTTCGCGCCGCACTTTGAAGCTGAGCCGCAGCTCGTGCCATAGGGCGGAGGAATACTCGACCACGTAGCCCGCCGCCCCCTTGGCTTCAAACGGCAAGGGGTGGCGGTAGATGTGGATGCCATCGAGTTCTTCGTAGAGGGCGGTCGACCCGCGGCCGATCGGGCAGATCACACTGACGGTGTAGCCGGCCTGGCGCAGCGTCGTCGCTTCATTCCAGACCCGCCGGTCGAACGGCACCGGCAGGTTTTCAACGATGATCAGAACGCTAGGTTTACCAGTTGATGCCATGAAGCTGCTCGTTTGGATGATAGCGCTGACGCACCCGCATCAGATCAATCAGGTGCTGGTTGCGCCCCAATAGGTCAGAGACATCGGCGAAGGTCGGGTCGCCATTGCCGACCACAACCACGTCCGCGCCAGCCAACGCACGCTCCAAGTCGGCTTCCAAGCACGGCACCAAGTGCGGCAGGTAGCGATCAATGTAGCTCGCGTTGCCGGAGCGGTGGCGCGATTGCATCACCGCTGGATCAACGATGCGCACGTCGCACCCGTGCCCGAGCAGCTGTTCGACCAGTGCCACCAGCGGGCTGTCGCGCAAGTCATCGGTGCCGTGCTTGAAGGAAATCCCCAACATGGCGATGTTCTTCGCGCCGAACGCTAGAACCCGGTTCACCCCGCGGGCGATCTGCACGTCGTTGGAACTCAGCACATTGCCAATCACCGGCAGATCGAGGCCAAGGGAGCGCGCCATCCCTTGCACCGAGCGCAATTCCTTCGGCAGGCACGAGCCACCAAACGCAAAACCCGGCTTCAGGTACGTTGGCGAAATGTTCAGCTTGGTATCGCGCACGAACAGGCCCATGACGTCATGACTGTCGACCTGCAGCGCCTGGCACAGATTGCCGATTTCGTTGGCGAACGCGACTTTCAACGCATGCCAGACATTGTCGGTGTACTTAACGAATTCTGCTGCCTCGTACGCGACGCGGAACACTTCGGCCTCGATGCCGTGGTACATCTGCTCGACGATCTGGGCGGTTGCTGCGTCCTCGATGCCGATCACGATCTTGGCCGGACGGCGGAAGTCTTCGAGACCCGAGCCTTCGCGCAAGAATTCCGGATTGAAGGACACACGCACCGGCCGGCCGGCGGCTTCTTCCAGCAGCGGCTTGATCATCCGCCGCGTCGTCCCGGGCGGGACGGTGGAGCGGATGATCACCACATGCTCGCCAGATTTCTTGGCGATCGCGCCGCCAAGATCGCGGCACACGCTGGCGACATACGCCAAATCGACCGAACCATCGTCGCGGCTCGGCGTGCCGACACAGACGACGGAGACGTCACTGTCGGCGACCGCTGACACCGGATCGGTCGTGGTGGTCAGCAGCCGACGGCGCAGTGCGGCTGCGATCAGCTGATCGATGCCCGCTTCGACCACATGGGACTGGCCGCTCGCGATCAAGTTGGTCTTCACCGGATCGGGATCGACACCGATCACGCGGTGGCCCATTTCGGTCAAGCAGGCGGCGGTGATCGAGCCCGTGTAGCCCAGCCCAAAAATACTTACCCGCATGCGTGCCCCCAATCCCTTTCGGCCCGTCGGTGTTTAGCGTAGTTTCGCCGCGGCGGCTATATTGGCGAAGACTTGCCAACCTGCCCGCGGCACTGGGATGAGAGCGCGCTGACATGACGTTGCCGGATCAAGAGTTCGCCACTGTCCGTGACGCCAAAACCGCCACACTCTGCGACCTCATCCGCAGTCACGCTGTCGCACCGATTGCAAAACTGTTGGTGGTTGGCTGTGGCGATGGCCGGGAAGCCGATGTGATTGCGCGCGCGTTCGGTGCTGCTGCTGTTGGCATCGACATCGAACGCCACTCCGACTTCGTCGGCCAAGCCGACTTCGCGATCATGGACGCGGCCAAGCTCGCCCTGCCGGACCAGCACTTCGATCTGGTGTTCAGTTTCCACGCACTCGAACACATGGCGGACCCGCGCGCGGCACTCGCCGAAATGCGCCGGGTGGTGAAGCCGGGCGGGGTGTTTTGCGTCGGTACGCCCAATGCGCGGCGCTGGGTTGGCTATCTCGGATCCCCGGCCGATTGGCGCACCAAGCTCGCGTGGAACTGGATCGACTGGAAGGCGATGGCGACGGGGAGATTCCGCAACGAACTCGGTGCGCATGCGGGCTTCGGCCGGGCGGACTTGCTCGCACTCTGCCAAGCCGCCTTCACCACCGGCACCGACGCGACGGACGCGTACTACCGGCGGCTCTACCAGCACCGCGCCCGAGAGCTGGCTTGGCTCTACCGCCTCGGCCTCGCGGACCGGCTGCTGCCGAGTGTCTATGTGATTGGGCGCGTACCCGGCTGATCCTGCGCCCAGGCGAGGAACACGAGCAGCGTCCACAGCGCGTAGGGCCGCGGATCGGCCCCGCTTAAGAACCGCGCCCAGGCCTGGGTGATCGCCGGGGCGGACAGGTACCCGTGGTCGGCCAGGCGCTGCGGGC
>JAAFHH010000110.1 GCA_013297545.1 Alphaproteobacteria bacterium | reverse complement strand
CGCACCTCAACATGCGGCTGGGCAATTTCAGCTACTTCTTCGTCTACCTCGCCGCGACCGCACTGACCTATTCGCCGTCTAAGGTCACCGTGGCTGCCGTTGCCGTCGGGGTGTGTTGGTCGCTGGCGGCATTCACCATCTGGCTGCTGCCGGATACGTTGAGCATGGTCGCAGCCCCGTCCCCTCTCGATGGGCCTGATCTGTTGGCGATGATCCTGCACCCGCGCTTCTTCAGCATTATGACGGTGGCCGGCCAGCTCGTGCTGTTTGGGTTGACCGCCTGGGTGCTCACCATCGCTGTCCGCCGCGGGCGCAGCTTGATGGTGCAACGCATCGCGGCTGAGAGCGATCGCGCCAACCTCGCACGCTACTTCCCGCCCGATGTCACGGCGCGCCTTGCCCGCGACCCAAGCGCGCTCGACCGGGTGCGGCGCCAACGCGTCGTCGTCGTGTTCATGGACCTCGTGGGCTTCACCCGCCTGTCCGAGCAGTTGACCCCAGAAGCCGTGCTGCAGCTACTGCGGGAATACCATTCGCGCGTCGCCGAGACTGTGTTCGCCCATGGCGGCAGCTTGGAGAAGTTCATCGGCGACGCGGTGAAAGTCACCTTCGGCACGCCCGATCCGCGCCCCGACGATCCGGTGCGCGCGCTCGCCGCCGCGCACGCGCTGATCGAGATCATGGCGGCCTGGAGCGTGGAGCGCGAAGCGGCGGGCTTGCCGCCGCTGCACGTCGGTATCGGCATCCACGCGGGCGAGGCGGCGGTTGGCAACATCGGCGACGGCCGCTCGCTCGAATACACCGTGATCGGCGACACGGTGAATGTCGCGAGCCGCCTGGAGCGCCTGACCCGCACCAAGGGGGCGAGCATCGTCGTCTCCAAAGACTTCCTTGATGCCGTGCTGGCCGCCAACGGGCTCGGTGACCCGAGGTTCGAGGCGGCGGGTGACGTCAGCTTGCGCAACCGCGCTGAGCCGGTGCCGATCCTGTGCTGGCGCGCCGCCAGCGCGCCGGCACCGCGGCCCGACACACCGCGCGCCCACGAGGTGGAAGACTACGACTGATTGGCAGCATCCCGTGTCACCGGGGATCTCAGCAGCACGACCACCGCCGCACCGCACACGAAGACTGCCAGGATCAGCACGGCGCGCGCGCCGAACGCGCTGGCGATGATGCCCGCAAGCGCCGCCCCAATCGGCCGGGTCGAGCCCGCGATCAGCCGGATGCACGCGGCCAGGCGTCCGAGCATACCCAGTGGCGTCGCCCGCTGGCGCAAGGTGGTGGCGCTGACGACCCACACAGTCGAGCCGAGGCCCTCAAGGAAGAGGCCGCCCGCGATCACCCACAGCGCGCTCGGCCCATCGGGGGCAAGGGCCATGGCGATGTATCCCAGCGTCGCGAGCACTGGCCCAGCTGTCGCCACCCGGCCGAGCGGGAAGCGCAGGGCCAGCGGGTGTGCGAGCAAGCCACCGATCAAGCCGCCCGCACCACCGGCGGCGAGGGCATAGCCGAAGCTGGCGGCACTGACTTCAAGCTCGGTCAGCGCCAGCACGACGATAGCGATCCGCATCGCACTGGCGGCCAGCGTCCACAGGCAGGCGGACAGGGAGAGGTCGCGTAAGACCGGTGTCGTCAACACGAAGCGCAGGCCGTCGATCATGTCGCGCCAGAGCCGGCCGGGTGCCGGCTCGGGCGTTGGTTCGGCGATGTTGAGCCGGCAGAGCAGCGCGGTCGACAGCACCAGCAGCACCGTTGCCACCGCGACCGGCATCGGTGGTGCGATCGCGGTGATCAGCACGCCCGCGACGGCGGGTGCCAACAGCTGCGCCAGCGAGCGCATGATCTCAAGGCGCGCGTTGGCGAGCCCAAGCTGCCGGTGGGTCACAACATGGGGCAGGAAGGAGAGGGCCGCGATATCAGAGATCATCGCGAAGCTGGCGAACACGAAGCCGAAGACGGCCAAGCTCACGATGTCGCCGACGCCGAACAGGAGAGCCGCCGCCAGCAGCGCCAACAGGACAGTGCGCGCGGCACTCGACGCGATCAGCACGCCTTGGCGGCGATGGCGGTCAATCCACGCACCCGCGGGCAATGCCAGCACCAGCGAGGGCAGGGTGATCGCGGCCGACACCAGCGCGATCTCGCCGGCCGAGCCATCGAACGCGGTCGCCGCCAGCACCGGCAGCACGAACAGCGCAGTCTCGAAGGCGATTTGGTTGGCCGTGTGCGCCCCCCACACGCGGCCAAAGGCGGCTCCCAACCCGAACATCGCTTGAGACTAGCGGCTTCTGAGCCGATGAGGGCTGCCTCGCCTGCATGCCCCTTGCGCGTGAGGGGGGGCCGCAGGCAAGGTCGCGCCGCAACCAGGGGGGGCAGGATGGCGCCAAGCGACGATACCTTCATGCGCCGCGCGATCGAACTCTCGCGCATCCATATGGCCGCGGGTGCTGGTGGGCCCTTCGGTGCCGTGATCGTCCGCGATGGCGCGATCATCGGTGAAGGTTGGAACCAGGTCACCTCGACGATGGATCCAACCGCCCACGCCGAAGTGGTCGCGATCCGTGACGCCTGCCGGCGCACGGGCAGCTTCAGCCTGGCCGGTGCCGTGCTCCACACCAGCTGCGAGCCGTGCCCGATGTGCCTTGCGGCGACATACTGGGCGCGCATTGAGCTTATCCACTACGGCAACGCGGCGGCTGACGCAGCGGCGATCGGGTTTGATGATCAGTTCCTGTACCAGGAACTGGCGCTGCCGATCGCGGGGCGAAGCTTGCCGATGAAGCGCCTGCTGCAAGCGGAAGCGATCGTGCCGTTCCAGGAGTGGGCCGCGAAGCCGGACAAGGTGGCGTACTAGGCGCCTACCGCGTCTGGAGCAGGGTGTCGACTGTAAGGCGATCTTGCCAGCCCCGCCGTTCCAGTTCCGGCGTGGCATGCGCCTCCTGCGGCCAGCCGATGCACAGATAGGCAACCAGCGACCAGTCCAGCGGCACATCCAGGCAGGCACGCACCGCGTGCGGATCTAGAATGGAGACCCAGCCCACCCCCAGGCCGCGGGCGTGGGCAGCCAGCCAAAGTGTGTGAACGGCGCAGACCACCGAGTAGCGCAGCATTTCCGGCATGGTCTGCCGCCCAAGCCCGTGGCCGGTCGCAGTTGCTTCATCACAGAACACGGCGAGGTGCACTGGTGCTTCGCGCAGGCCAGCCAGCTTGAGCGCAGCATACTGATCCGCCTGGTTCCCTTGATACAGCTGTGCGGCGGCAGCATTTGCCTGCTCGAAGATCTGGGTGATGCCGGCACGCCGTGCGGGGCTCTGCACCTCGACAAAGCGCCAGGGCTGGGCATTGCCGACGGATGGTGCCAGGCAGGCGGTTGCCACCAGCGCCGCCACGGTGCCCGCGGGCAGTGGATCACATCGAAAGTGCCGCTCGTCTCGGCGCCAGATCAACAGCTGCTCAAGCGCGGCGCGAAACGCGTCCGAGGGCTCGAACGCTTCAGCTGGTCTGGTGTCTGGCATCGCGGGTCCTGCTGCAGGGTGAGCGCGCATCTTCGGCGCTGTGCTGCTAGGACGGCAAGGTCATCCGGGCGCGCAGGCCGCCTTCCGGGCGGTTTTGCAGGAACACATCGCCACCATGGCTGCGCGCGATCGAACGGGCGATCGCAAGGCCGAGGCCGGAGCCGCTGCCGTCGTCCAGGTTGCGGGCGGCATCGACCCGCACGAAGGGCTGGAACACTTCGTCCAGCAGCGCGTCTGGAATACCCGGCCCGTCATCGTCGATCAGGATTTCCACTCCTGCCGCATCGGCGATCAGGGTGACGCGCGCACTGCCCCCATGACGGCAGGCGTTGTCGACCAGATTGGTGATCGCACGGGCAAGCGCGATCGGCGCGCCGCGGTAGCGCACACCGGGTGCCGCCCGCAGACTGACCGTGCGGCCGAGGTCGACCATGCCATCAGCGATCTCGCGTAGCAGGTCGGTGAGCGCGATCTCGACCACCGGTTCTTGCGAGCGATCGTCGCGCGCGAACAGCAAGGTGGCGCCAACCATCGCGGACATCTGATCGATGTCGGCCAGCATCTTGTCACGCACGCTGTCGGCTTCGACGAATTCGGTGCGCAGGCGCAACCGAGTAAGGGGAGTGCGCAAATCATGCGCAATCGCGGCCAGCATCCGAGTGCGGTCGTCGAGAAAGCGCTGCAGGCGTTCGTGCATGCGGATGAACGCCGTGCCGAGGGTGCGCATCTCGCGCGGGCCGGACAGCGTATTCAGCATCGGCGTCTCGCTGCGGCCAATGCGTTCGGCCGTGGTCGCCAGCACGCGCAAGGGGGCCGCCAGGTGGCGGGCCAGCAGCACGGAGCCGACGACCGCCAACATCGCGGTCAGCCCGACCCAGAGTAGGAAGCGAGTGGGGTCGGGATAGGGGGCCTTCGGGTCGCGCAGCACAAAGGCCAGGATCGAGCCATCACTCAGCCGGGCGGCCGCGTGCACCGTGCGCGCCTCGTCGATCCGCACGCTGACGTCTTGCGCACTGCGCAGCGCGATCCGCACGAAGGCAGCAATCGGGCTGTTCGGGGTCGGGGCGTCGGCGGGCAGGGTGCCACTGGGGGACCAGGCGATCGCGACATCGGGGTGGGTGAGGGCTGCCACCAAGTCCGGGCGATCGCCCGCTGGCAAGGCTTCGACGATGTCGACCAGCGCCTGAATGCGTCCCGGCAGCAGCACGCCTTCGGGCGGTGGTCCGCGGGTGATGAAGATGAACAGCGCCGAGACACCGACATGGAACAGCACCAGCAGCACGATGAAGCTGGCCGCGATGCGCACGGTCAGCGTGTCGACGCGGTGCCAGAGCCACCACCACGGCCGGCGGGTCACGGGCGGCTCACGGCGGCGGCGAACAGATAGCCGCCATTGCGCACTGTTTTGATCAGCACCGGCTCGCGCGGGTCTGGTTCGATCTTGCGGCGCAGGCGGCTGATCTGAATGTCGATGCTGCGATCGAACAGATCGGCCGTGCGCCCGCGGGTGAAATCCAGCAGCTGGTCGCGGGTCAGCACCCGCCCTGGCCGCTCGGCCAACACCTGCAACAAGCCGTATTCGCGGCGGTCAGCGGCATGGTGGTACCGTCAGCGCCGCGCAACTCGCGCCGATCGAGATCGAGCCGCCAGGTGGCGAAGCAGAGGATCGCCCCGGTCCCAATCACCGGCGGTGGATCAACCGCCGTGGGTGGTTGGGCACGCCGCAGCACCGCGCGAATCCGCGCGACCAGTTCGCGCGCACCGAAGGGTTTGGCGACATAGTCATCGGCGCCGATTTCAAGACCGACAACGCGGTCGGTCTCCTCCCCCAGCGCGCTGACCAGGATCACCGGTACGCTGGTGCTGGCGCGCACCTCCCGGCAGAGGCTGAGGCCATCTTGGCCCGGCAACATGACGTCGAGCAGCACGAGGTCGACGGTGCCGTGGGCGAGGGTGGCCTTGCATTCGGCCGCATCGCCCGCCGTCGCCACGGAAAACCCGTGCCGCATCAACAGATCCTGCACCAGGGTGCGGATCTCGGTGTCGTCGTCGACGACCAGGATGTGCGGCGGTTGGTCTTTCACCGGCGTCCAGAACGAAGAGGCGAGTGCGACCGCGAACGATATCTCGAAGGCGCGCCCTCGAGATACCGTCCCGCCAATCCCCGCGCGGTTAGGCTCACTCAACGCTGCTGCGCGTGCCGTCGGTGCGCAAGGTGAAGTTCGCGCTGGTGCGCGACAGATAGTCCATCAGCAGCGACTGGATGTCCTGCAGCCGTTCGACCAGCGTGGACTCGGACTTGGTTACGTCCTTGTCGTCGTCCTGCTCGTCCTCATCCTCTGCCAGCAGCTTGGCGAGCGACTGGTCGGTTTCAGTGTCGCCGGCCGACTGCAGCTGGATCAGCACGCTCATGTTGGCGGAATCGAACTTTGGCTTGCCGTTTTCGATCTCGCCTTGGGTGAGCTCGCCATTGCCGTCGCGATCCATCCGCTTGAACAGGTTTTCGGCACTGGGGCCGGAGCTGGCGAGTTTGGCCAGCGCATCGGCCGGTGCCCCTTGCTCAAACTCCTCAATCGACAGGCCGCCGCTGCCATCGGTGTCGGCTTTCAGGAACTGCTGCTCGCGCTGTTCCTTGGTCGGCACCGCGCGCATCGCGCCGAAACCGCCACTCATCGAACTGATCTGCATCGTTATCCCCTCTGTGCAGGAAGTCGCCCGGGGTGAGGCCGGGCGGTGCAGGTAGGGTTAACGGGCTGCGTAACACCAGCGTGTCGGGGTGCAGAAACATTGTAACGGGGGGACTAGGCTGCCGCGTCGTCGAACGGATACAGCGGCCGCCGGGTCTTTTTGAAATCCGCGCTCGTCCGGAACGGTGAACACAGCGCCCCACTGTTCACCACCACCACGGCCCGCGCGATCGGCTCAAGCGCTGCGCGGAAGTGCTGCATCGATTTCGCGACCAGGGTTTTCATGGCGCGCGGCTCGATGCCCATGGAGGTGAACTGTTCCAATTCCTTGGTCTGGGTTGGGTGGCTGACGACGATGATATCGATGCCGCCAACGCGCAGCGTCATGGAGGGGCCGTGGTCGTAGCGCGCGCCGCCCCCCATGGGCCCGCGGGCGATGAAGCTGCCGTCGGTGAGGGCAACTACCCGGCCGGTGAGATCGAGTGGGCCGCCGCCCATGCTGGGGTCGGTGTGGCCGCCGAGGCTGACGCGGATCTCTGCACCTGGCCCGGCCTTCAGGCCAACTTGCACGGCAGCGGGGTCGAGGATGGCGTGGAACGCTGCGCCTTGCAGATCGGCTGCGATCATCGCAGCCAGCAGGGCGGTCGAATCCATGTAGGCGCCGCCGCCGGGATTGTCGGCGTAGTCGGAGATCACGAGAGGAGCTGTGGCCACAGCTTCTTCGGTCTTGGCGCGCGCGACCACGTCTGCGATCGGCTGCAGGCGCGGCTTCAAGCTGTCGTAGTGGCGGGTTTCCCAAATCGCCTGGCCGAAGTGGCCAGCGATCAGGTCGGCCTTGGCCGCGTCGCCGTTGGTGGTGACGGCGACCGAGGGGCCGACATCGCGGATGTCTGCCGCGGAGAAGCCCGCTTGCAGGGAGACGACCAGCGCTTCGCCCGCGGCTTCGACCCGGTCGGCCTCTGCCAGCAGCGCCAACATTGGGCTATCCTCCGGCACGGCGGCTGTTCGACCGTGGTCGAGGCCCTCAAGCTGCGGGTGCTGCACCAAGCGGCAGAGTGGGCGAATCTCGCCCTTCATCGCGCGCTCCAACAATTCACCGCCTTGGATCATGCGGTCGTAGCCGTCGATGTGCGGGTAGGTGCGGTAGGAAATCAGGGAGTTCGCATGCGCCGCCATGCGCTGGGTCGCGTTGGCGTGCAGATCGAGGATCGCGATGACGGGCTTGTCACTGATCACGGCGCGCAGGCGCTCGAGCAGCTCGCCTTCGCCGTCTTCTTCATCCTCCAGCACCATGGCACCGTGGAGGTAGAGCAGCGCGCCGTCGCAGCCAGGTGCCGCCGTGAGGATCGGGCCAAGGATCGCCTCGAATGCATCGCGGGTGACGAGGCCCGACGGCGTGGCGGAGGCGGCGATCGGGTGGCGCAGCTGCCAGCCGAAGCGATCCGACAGATCGAACGAGGCACCAAGCCCGGTGCGCGTGCCCTTGAAGCGATCGACCACGCCATTGCCGTGGGTCAGCACCTGCGCCTCGAACGACGCCAGCGGTGTTGTCCTGACGCTAAACGTGTTGGTCTCGTGCATGACCATAGCGGTGAGGACGGTGAACGCCATGGTGTCTCTCCCTTTAGGTCGGCAGCCAGCACGCGGCGCTGTGGCCGTCGGCGTGGGTGGTGAGAATGGGGGCTTCCACCCGGCAGCGATCCATCACGTGCGGGCAGCGGGTGTGGAACCGGCAGCCGGGTGGTGGGTTGGCCGGGCTCGGCACATCGCCTTCGAGCAGTTGGCGCGTGCGCGCAACCCCCGGGCTCGGTCGCGGTGCTGCCGCTAGCAGCGCTTGGGTGTAGGGGTGACGCGGGGCCGCGAACAGCCGGCGCGCCGGCGCCATCTCGACAATCGTGCCGAGGTACATCACCGCCACCCGGTCCGCCACGTGGCGGACGACCGCGAGGTCGTGGCTGATGAACAAGTACGCCAAGCCAAATTCCGCCTGCAGATCGACCAGCAGGTTGATCACCTGCGCCTGCACCGACACGTCGAGGGCGGAGACCGGCTCGTCCGCCACAATGATCTGCGGCTGCAGGGCAAGCGCGCGGGCGATACCGATGCGCTGGCGCTGCCCACCAGAGAATTCGTGCGGGTAGCGGTCGATCGATTCCGGGCGCAGGCCAACCTTGTCGAACAACCACACCACCCGCTCGCGCGCCTCCGGCCCGGTTGCCAGGCC